>CANQIC010000023.1 GCA_947623865.1 uncultured Clostridia bacterium
TAATGTAAAAAATATGGGTAGTATGTTTAGCTATTGTAGAAATTTAACAACATTAGATGTAAGTAACTTTGACACAAGAAATGTAACAAGTATGAGTTATATGTTTCAAAATTGTAATAATTTAATGAATTTAGATGTAAGTAATTTTGATACAAGCAATGTAACTAATATGAGAGGTATGTTTATGTCTTGTCACAATTTAGTAAAATTAGATGTAAGTAACTTTGATACAAGTAATGTAACAAGTATGATTTTTATGTTTTTCTATTGTAGCAAATTAACAGATTTAGATCTAAGTAGATTTAATACAAGCAATGTAACTAATATGAGTAATATGTTTAGTGGCTGTAAATTTGATAGTATAGATCTAAGAAATTTTAATACGACCAATGTCACAGATATGTCTAGTATGTTTTCTTTTTGTAGTTTAAAAGATCTAGATATGAGTAACTTTGATACAAGTAATGTAACAGATATGAGTAATATGTTTAATTCAAGTAGAATAACGAATTTAGATTTAAGGAATTGGGTAATTAAGGATGAAGTAAATGTTTATAATATGTTTATTTCAGCAAGTGTTGATTCAATAACAGTAAGTACACAAGAAATGAAAGATAAGTTATTAAGTATTCGTGATTTTAAAAATATTAATATTGTTGAATAAATTTAAGTAAAAAAATTCAGTTTGCATAAGCTGAATTTTTTTATATATAAAGTTAATGATAAAATATAGAGTTATATTTGTAATACAAGTTTTATATATAAATTTAAAATGAAATGCAGAGAAAAATAAAATAAAACAAGAGAAAAAAAGAGATATAGAAAGAAAATAACGTAAAAACAAGCAATATATCAAGAATTAGTTTTATAAATGAAGTAAATACGATTTGAGAAGTTATAAAAAAATGATATAATATTAATAGTCAAAGAAAGTCAAAGTCAAAAAAGAGGTGATTGTATGAAAATAACAGATGTAATAGAAGAATTTATAAAAGATTTATTTGACGATGAACAAGAATACATTGAAATACAAAGAAACGAACTTGCAGAAAAGTTTAATTGTGTACCATCTCAAATTAATTACGTAATATCTACAAGATTCAGGCCATCACAAGGATACTATGTAGAAAGCAGACGTGGAGGTCGGAGGACATATAAGAATAAAAAAAATAAATATTACAAAAAGTAATTATCTAATGCATATAATAGCAAGTATGGGAGACAAAATAACATCTAATGAAGTAGATATATTTATTAGTAATTTTTTATCATACAACATCATAAATAAAACAGAAGCTAGACTTTTAAAAGTTGCAACAAGCGACAATGTGCTCAATGTACCACAAGATATGAAAGATTCATTAAGAGCAAATATTTTCAAGAATATGATACTTAATCTTGTAGAAGATTAATGTATCAAAGAGGATGTTTCCAGATAGAACATTTTGTTCTATTTGAGACACATATTTAAATTTATTAACTTTTTAATAAATAAAAAGTTAATAGATAAAAATAAAGAGTGAACATTACAAAATTAGTTTCACTAATTTCGAAAAGGAGGATTCGATATGTTGTGTCAAAAGTGTAATAAAAATGAGGCAAATGTAAAATACACAGAAATTATAAACGGAGAAAAAAAAGAAATGATGTTATGCGAAGAATGTAGTCATAAATTGGGATTAGACAATATAAATTTCAATATGCCAATTGATTTTTCTAGTTTTTTTGGAGGTTTATTAGAAGATGATGACTATAATTCAGCAGAATTTATGCCATTATTTCAAAAAGCAAAAGAGTTAAAATGTGACAATTGTAATATGACTTATGATGAATTCATAAATCAAGGAAAATTTGGATGTGAAAAATGTTATGATGTGTTTTCTAGTAAAATAGATACTATTTTAAAAAGATTGCATGGAAGTAATAAATATCTAGGAAGAAGACCTTTAACTACTACATTAAAGAATAATGAAGAAAAACAAGATTTAAAATCTAAATCTAATAATAAAGAAAAAACAAACAGTGAAGATAATAAATTGGATAAATTACAAAAGGATTTAAAAAAAGCTATAGCAGATGAAAGATATGAAGATGCAGCAAAAATAAGAGATCAAATAAAGACAATTAAAACGAGGGACATACCTTAATTTATGAGGAATGCCCTCGTAGGCCAAGGTGTGTCTCTTAAACATTGTAAGAGACAAAAGGTATATTTTATAATTTTAATGAAGGGAGTAGTAAAAATGTTAAATTGGTATTTACAATCAGGAAATGAAGGAGATGTAGTTTCTAGTACAAGAATAAGACTTGCGAGAAATATAAAAGGGTATCCTTTTGTTAACAGATATACTAAAAAAGATTCTACTAAGATAATAGAAATGATGGAAAATGCAATTCTAAATTTAGGATATGGCTTAAAGCTAATTAGACTTAAAGATTTAGATGATATTACAAAGATAACATTAGTTGAAAAACATTTAATTAGTCCAGAATTTGCATATAATAAAGGGGAGATAGGAGCAATTGCAATTAATGATGATGAGAATATATGTATAATGATAAATGAAGAGGACCATTTGAGAATTCAAGTTTTGTCAGCTGGATTAGAATTAGAAAATTCTTTAAATTTAGCAATTGAAATAGATAAAAAGCTAGAAGAATTGATTCCATATGCATATAATGATAAATATGGATTTTTAACAAGTTGTCCTACAAATGTTGGAACTGCTTTAAGAGCATCAATAATGGTACATTTACCAGCACTAAGTAAGACAAGGAATGTAAGAAAAGTATTAGAAGCAGTAAATAGTTTTGATATGAATATTAGGGGTGTTTATGGAGAAGGAAGTGCAGTTACCCGGTGATATTTATCAAATATCTAACAAGCAATCACTTGGAATTTCAGAAGAAGAAATAATAAAGAATTTAAAAATTATAACAGACAAAGTAATAGAACAAGAAAAATTAGCAAGAAAAATACTTACTAAAAAAGGAATTGAATTAGAAGATAAAGTATATAGAGCATATGGAGTACTTGTAAATAGTAGAAAACTTTCATCAGAAGAATGTAATAATTTATTGTCAGATGTAAAACTTGGAACAGATATGGGTATAATTAAAGAAATGAATGATTTAAAGGTAAAAAAACTTGAAGTATATACAAAGCCTGCAAATCTCCAAAAATATGTGGGACAAACATTGGATAGCTATGATAGAGATATAAAAAGATCAGAGGTAATAAAGCAAATTGTTAATGAATGATAAATTGTAATTTATTTAATGTTCGGAAAATTCAGGACAGTCCCAAAAATCCCCAAAATTGGTGATTTTTAGGGACAGTCCCTAGGATTTTCCTCTCACAAACAACAATTTATAAAATAATGGGAGGTAATATAAAATGACATATAAATTTACAGAAAGAGCTGAAAGGGCTCTTCAGATTTCAAATGAAATAGCAATAGAATTAGGTCATAATTATATAGGAACAGAGCATTTACTATATGGATTGGTGAAAGAGGGATCGGGAATTGCAAATAAAGTTTTAGAAAACCAAAATGTAACATCAGAAGTGATTCTTGAAAAAATAGAAGAATTAATTGGAACTGGAGAAACAAGAAGTAATCAAACAATAGGTTTTACTCCTAGAACAAAAAGAGTAATTGAAAATGCTTTTATGGAAGCACGTAAATTAGGGTCAGATTTTATTGGAACAGAGCATTTATTAATAGGTATTATGAGAGAAGCAGATAGTATTGCTGTAAGAATTATGCTTGATTTAAATGTTAATCCTCAAAAATTATACAATGAAATTGTAAAAGTTATAAATGAATATGATAGTAATGAGGAAAATAGTAAACCTAATGGAAAACCAAATAGTTATAATTCAACACCAACTCTTAATCAATTTGGAAGTGATTTAACGAAAGTAGCTAAAGAAGGAAAATTAGATCCAGTTATAGGAAGAAAAAATGAAATTGAAAGAATTATACAGATTTTATCGAGAAGAACTAAAAATAATCCATGTTTAATTGGAGAACCTGGTGTACGGAAAAACGGCAGTTATTGAAGGATTAGCACAAAAGATAGTTGAAGGAAATATACCAGAAATATTAAAAAATAAAAGAGTCGTTACACTTGATATTTCTGGAATGGTAGCAGGTGCCAAATATAGAGGGGATTTTGAAGAAAGAATAAAAAAGGCTTTAAAAGAAGTAAGAAAAGCAGGGGATGTTATTTTATTTATAGATGAAATTCATACAATAGTAGGGGCTGGTGCAGCAGAAGGAGCAATAGATGCAGCAAACATTCTAAAGCCATTACTTGCAAGAGGTGAGGTTCAAATAGTTGGTGCAACTACATTAAATGAATATAGAAAATATATTGAAAAAGATAGTGCGTTAGAGAGAAGATTTCAGCCAGTTACAGTTGATGAACCAAGTATTGAAGATAGTATAGAAATATTAAGGGGATTAAGAGATAAGTATGAAGCACATCATAATGTTAAAATTACAGATGAAGCAATTGAATCTGCAGTAAAATTATCTAGCAGATATATTAATGATAGATTTTTGCCAGATAAAGCAATAGATTTAATTGATGAGGCATCATCTAAAGTAAGATTAAAAACTTACACAGAGCCAGATAAAATTAAGAAACTAGAGCAAAAAATTGAAAAGCTTGAAAAAGAGAAAGAAGAAGCAATTGCAGTTCAAGATTTTGAAAAAGCTGCAGAACTAAGAGATAAAGAACATAAGGAAAAAGATAAATTAGAAAAAGAAAAAAATACATGGAAAGAGAAAAATATTAAAGATGTTAGAAATATAACTTCAGAAGACGTTGCAGAAGTTATAGCATCAAGCACAGGAATACCTGCACAAAAGATTAATGAAAATGAGAATGAAAAACTAAAGAATTTAGAAAATACTCTACATGAGAGAGTAATAGGTCAATCAGAAGCAGTAGCAGCAGTAGCAAAGGCAATAAAAAGAGGAAGAGTAGGTTTAAAAGATCCAAATAGACCTATAGGTTCATTTATGTTCTTAGGGCCAACAGGTGTAGGAAAAACAGAATTATCTAAAGCATTGGCAGAGAACTTATTTGGTGATGAAAATGCTATTATTAGAGTAGATATGTCTGAATATATGGAGAGTCATTCTACATCAAAAATGATAGGTTCACCTCCAGGATATGTAGGATTTGATGAAGGTGGAGGATTAACTGAAAAGATAAGGAGAAAACCATATTCAGTAATTCTATTTGATGAAATAGAAAAAGCACACCCAGATGTATTAAATATGTTGCTTCAAATATTAGATGATGGAAGGCTTACAGATTCACACGGTAGAACAGTAAACTTTAAAAATTGTGTAATTATTATGACGTCTAATATTGGAGCGAGATTAATTACTGATAAAAAAACATTAGGATTTTCAAGTGGAAAAGATAATAATCAAACTCAAAAAGAATATGAAAATACAAAGAAAGAGGTAATGGCAGAATTAAAAAAAGGATTTAGACCAGAGTTTATAAACCGTATAGATGAAATAATAGTGTTCCATAAATTAACAGAAGATGAATTAAGTCAAATAGTTAATATTATGTTTAAGCAGATAAAAAATAGAATTAGTGAAAGGAATATCAAATTAGAAATAGATTCTAAAGCAAAAGAGTTAATTATAAGAAAAGGAACAGACACAAACTATGGTGCAAGACCACTTCGCCGAGCAATACAAAATATGATAGAAGATAAGCTTGCAGAGGAGATTTTGGACGGAAATTTGAAATCTGGGGATACTGCAAAAATAACAGCTAAAGATGATGAAATACAAATAAAGGTAAAAATTAAGAAATAAACAAGAAAGAGAAAGACTCCAACCGTTTGCAAACGATTAGGGTCTTTTTCCTTTTTTTTATATTGGATTAACGTGTATGATTACATCATAAATGTTATCTAACTTTTTGATATCTTTCTCTAAGCTATCAGCTAAGTTATGACTGTCAAATGTAGACATATTACCATCCAAACATATTGTTAGTATAATAATGTGCTTATATCCAGAAGGTGTTGAATAAATATTTTCTATTGATTTAATTTCTTTATAATTATGTATTAAATTTAATATGGCATCTTTTGTATGTTCATCAATAGATACATCCATAAGTACATTGTAACTTTCGATAAATATTTTTATACCGGCAATAACATATCCATATAGAAATTCCTAAACCTACTAATCCATCTACCCAATATATTCCTATTGACGAAACTAAAACAGAAATTAATGTAAAAGTGGTTACAATACAATCATTAAAATGATCTTTTGAATTTGCCTGTAAAAGTATATTATTATATTTTTTATTTAGTCTATTTGTATATATAAATAATAAGATTTTTATTATTATTGTTATTATGCAAACAATTACTAAATAAATAGAATATTCCAACTTATTATTTGATATAAGTGAAGTTATTGCATCAATAAATAATTTAACAGATAGTGCAATCATAGATATACTAATAAGAAATGAAAAAATATATTCAGATTTGCCGATGTCCAAAATTGTGATCCTCATCATATGGTTTACTTGCAATTTTATTACCTATAAAAGTCATAAGTGAAGCAAAAATATCACTTGCACTATTTACAGAATCTGCAATCATTGCTTGACTATTACTAATAAAACCAACAAATGCTTTTATGACAAGTAAAAAAATATTTCCGATAATCCCAAGTATACCAGCTGTTTTAGTACTTTTATATCTATTCATAAAGATCGACCCCCAAACATAAATTGTAATTTGTTTGTGAGAGGAAAATCCTAGGGACTGTCCCTAAAAATCACCAATTTTGGGGATTTTTGGGACTGTCCTGAATTTTCCGAACATGAAACAAACAATAATTTATTTAACTAATAATTTGAACATCATTATAACATAACAATAAATTTAATACCACAAAATTTGCAAAACATGGTATAATATGGTATAATTATTTTACATTTATTTATACTTATGAAAAGAAGGTGCTAAAAATGATAGTACTAATATCAATATATGTGTTAATATTTATAATATTTTCTTTAATTTTATTTGCAATTGCACAAATAAAAATAGCAGGAATAAAAGTAAAAGATTTTTGGGGTTTTATAGAAGCTAACCAAATTTTAGATAAATTATATAGATTCGCAAGGAAATACGAGAGATTAACTCCTCAAGAACAATTGATATTTTTATCGGAAGCAGAAAGAGTTTTTAATGCGTTTGATAAAGTGCCAAATATGTTATGGGAAGAAGAATATCAAAAATATATGGATGTTTTAGAAAAATATAAAAATATAAAAGTTATAAGATGGTCACAAAATTAAGAAACCTATAGGTTTCTTAATTTTTATATAAATGGGGTCAAAAACTGCTTTGTATTATAAGAAATTACTTAGACATATCTTCTTCACCTAATTCTAATTCATCTAAACTGTCATGCATAAATTGAAAATCATTAGAGGTCATAAATTCAACAATATCACTAGTTTTATTATATTCACCAGAAAAAGGATCTATAATATAATAAGTGTGAGCATCTTGATAATTTTTTAAATCAAATAAAATATAATATTCTTTTCTTCCTTTTGAATTTTTTTTACAAATAGTTCTTCGTGCTATATTTTTTTTCTCAATTCTATTAAACATAGTTTTCCTGATATAATCATAATAATTTTTAGATTCTATATAACCGACTAAAAGAATTAGAAAAATTTAAATGCTGCAAAATAAATTCAAGTTTATATTGGGTGCAGAAATCACGAGTTATCATTCTAGGATCAATATTTGGGAAAACCTCTTTTATGTGTGTTTTTAATAAACTCCTGTTTATAGTTTCTTCTCTTAGAGTATCAAAGAATTCGTCTGTATACATTCCATGCCAAGTATAACCTAATTTGTCATCAATTTTCTTTAATTTTTTATCAGATATGGATGAAAAATTTTTTTCAGGATATTTGTTATTTTTATTTGCAAATCTAGTAGTTTTGCAACCCATTTGTATTTTGAACAAGTCATACATAGGATTTAAATGATATAAAAGATCATTTTCTCCTTTTACGGCTAAGTCTACATGCTTTATTGGTGATTCGTAAGAATCTTTTTCTACTGATAATTTAGAATAATTCATTTGGATCAATTCAGATTCAATACCAACCATTTTAAATGCTTCTAGATATATTTGAGCAATAGATTTACAAATTACTGAAAAACTATTTTTTGATTTAATATCTACATCTTTATTATAAATTATAGATCGCCTTTTTTTAGTCCCATAAAAAAAGTTAACATCCTTTTTAAATTTCTTACCAAGATATAAATATACATATCTTATCTTTTCATCTTTATTTAAATCTTGGGGCATATTATTTTTCATTTCTTCTAACAAATTTTTTACTTTTCCCATAATAACTCCTACAATTAAAATACAATACATATTTTAACATAATATTGCCAAAAATGCAAAAATGTAAACAAATCTAAAGTGGATTTATAAATAATTATAGGTATAAAATATAGTAAAAGTTAATAAAATAATTGGTAAAGGGAGATAAAATGGATAAAATTAGATATTTTGATCATGCTGCTACTACAGCAGTAGATGAAGAAGTTTTAATAGAGATGTTACCATATTTTAGCATTGAATATGGTAATCCATCATCACTATATAGTATAGGAAGAAATGCAAAAAAAGCTATAGAAGAGGCAAGAAGAAGAGTTGCATCTTCAATTAATTGTTATGCAAAAGAAATATATTTTACTGGATGTGGGAGCGAAAGTGATAATTTTGCATTAAAAGGTGTTGCATATGCAAATAGAGAAAAGGGTAATCATATAATAACCACAAAAATAGAACATCCTGCAATACTCAATACTTGCAGAACTCTGGAAAAAGAAGGGTTCAATATAACGTATTTAAATGTTGATGAAGATGGATTAATAAGTATCGAAGAATTAAAAAATAATATTACAGAAGATACAATATTGATAAGTATTATGTTTGCAAATAATGAAATAGGAACAATACAGCCTATAGAAGAAATAGGAAGAGTAGCTAAAGAAAGACACATATTATTCCATACAGATAGCGTTCAAGCAGTAGGAAATGTTCCAATAGATGTTCAAAAAATGAATATAGATTTATTATCAATGTCAGCACATAAATTTTATGGACCAAAAGGTGTAGGTGCAATATATATAAAAAATGGAGTTAAATGTAGTAAATTACAGGATGGAGGTCATCAGGAAAAAGATAAAAGAGCAGGAACAGAAAATGTTGCAGGAATAGTAGGGCTTGGTAAGGCAATACAGATTGCATATGAAAATTTAGATGCTTATAATGCTAGCATAAGTAATCTAAGAGACTACTATGAAATGCAAATACAAAAAAATATACCATATGTAAAAGTTAATGGGCATATAACCAAAAGATTGCCAGGCAATAGTAACATATCTTTTAAATTTATTGATGGAGAATCATTATTATTAAATTTAGATATGAAAGGTATATGTGCATCAACAGGTTCGGCGTGTAGTAGTGGTTCTACTAATCCATCACATGTACTATTAGCAATAGGATTACCAGATAGTATTGCTAAAGGAACACTCAGAATAACATTTGGGAAAGAAAATACAAAAGAAGATGTTGATTATTTAGTTAATAATTTAATAGAAGCAGTTCAAAAACTTAGAAATATGTCATCAGAATATTTGCAGTTCATAAAAAATCAAAATTTAAAATAGTAAATAAATTGTGATTTATTTTAAGATTACATTTATAAATTATACAAATTAAAATAAAAACAATAAAAAAATTAAGAGAATTAAACTCTTAATTTTTTTATTGTTTTTATTTCATCAAATAGGTTGTCTATAATTTCTTTTCTTTTTAAATAAGCTGTCCTATATTCTTCTAAAATATATTTATAATTTCTAAAATCCTCGCCTTTTTCAAATAATGCTTGCATACAGGCTGTATAATATTCTTTCTTTTTATCTTTTTTAGCTGTCTCCCTTTTTATATTATATTCACTTATCTTTTCTAATCTTTTAATTTGTGTATCTAAATATTTGGTATATTGAAAGATACAACTTATTTCATAATTAATATCATCTATTACTACTTTAAATAAAGGTTTAACTATTTTTGGATTTAATTTCCCAATCTTTGTGTTTTCTTCCATACTTTTTAAAGCAACTGATTTAGGTAGAGTAGGTTGAGCATCTTCTATTAATAATTTCAATGTATCTGTTATTCCAATATGAGTTTTATATTGCCTTTTACTTACAATAGCATCAAATTCATCAGCAACTCTAATGATTTGACCCTCAATAGGAATATCTTTTTTAGTCAATCCTTTAGGATACCCAGTTCCATTTAATGCTTCATGATGATATATTGTACCAGCACTATATGGACGAAGTTTAGGATCATCCATACACATTTTATATCCTAAAGTAGTATGTGTTTTAATAACTTCATATTCTTCATCATTTAAAGGACCATTTTTTTGTAGTATTTCTGATGGAATAAATAGTTTACCAATATCATGAAGGTAAGCACATATAGTACAATATGTAGTAAATTCTTTATTCATATGCATATATTCACAAAGACGACAAGTTATATTTGCTACATTTTCTGAGTGAACTCTAGTGTAAGGATCTAAGGTATCAAGCATGCTCAATTGGTATCTCATTGTTTCATTTAAATTATAAGATTTTAAGGTTGTTTTACTATAAAAATCGAATTCTTGTTTCATTTGTATCTCCTAAAAATTAATATATATTAATTTTATAGCTAATAATAAATAACGTCAAGTAAAAAAAGAAAGAATTTTTTGCGAAAATTCTTTCTTTTTTTTTAGATTTCCATTTGACTACTTAGAAAACCAGCAGCTGATTGAACTACTTTTAATTCCATATCTCCCATTTTAGTGTTTTGTTCTTTAGAAAGTAAAATTACACTTCCTATTACATCACCATCAGATATTATAGGATAGATTACCTGAGAGTTATATCTTCTATTTTTATTATCGTTTTGAGTTATTGGAACAGCTAATTCATTATTTTCTTTGCTTGTGTATATTTCTTTATTTTCCATTATCTTTTCAAGTTCAGGACTTAGAGATTGTTCTAAGAATTCTTTTTTAGATCCTCCAGACACAGCTATTACAGAGTCTTTATCAGTAATACAAGCAATATGTCCTGTTGTTTTTGAAAGAGTTTCTGCATATCCAGTAGCAAATTCAGAAAGTTCACCAATTGGAGAGTATTTTTTAAGAATAACTTCTCCTTCTTTATCAGTAAAAATTTCTAAAGGATCACCTTCTTTTATACGAAGTGTTCTTCTTATTTCTTTTGGAATAACAATTCTACCTAAATCATCTATTCTTCTTACTACTCCTGTTGCTTTCAAAATTTTCCCTCCTTTGTTTTATTTTGAATTTAAATTTATTATTTGTTTTCAAATCAAATTTATGCATAAATTTGACAAAAAAATTGAAAATAGATTTATAAAGATTTTAAAAATTGTAATTTGTTTGACAAGAGCATCTGGACGTGAGGAAAAAATTTATTTTGTATAAATGAAAATTTTCCTCCTCCCAGCAAGTTATATGAGACAAATTCAATATAAATAATTTGTATGGGAGTAGGTCTTGGATACCCTTAATAGTACTATATAAATACAGTTTTGCATTTTTATGTTAAATATTGTATAATATAATATATCATCCTTGCCAGGAGCAATAATAGGCAATTTGTGAATTCCTCACAAATATTTTTGGAGGTTAAAATGGAAACAACAAAAAAAAGGCGGATTGATGACGATATTTTAGAAGAGTTTAAAAATTACATGATTAGAGGTTTAGTACTTCTTCTTATAATTTCTTCTATAGCAGAAGCAGTAATAATTTACACAGTAATCTGGTGTTACAACCAAATATCTGATATTACTTTTTGGACTTTTATGGGATTCGTTGGACTTGTTTTTGCTGCAACTTTTATTGCTGTATTTGATATTGAATTTATTAGTGTTACCATCGATATCATCAAATCATGTAGGGCTGAACATAATAAGCAAAGTAAATGTCATAAATAAGCCAAAACAAACATTTTACATGATTATGTAAAATGTTTGTTTTATTATAATTCAATTTCACATTATTTTTATATTGAATTTAATATATATTAATTAATTGAATCAATTTATTCAATTAAAATATAAAAGTACTTGTAAATATTATAAAAACTTTATATAATAATAAAGATAGTAATATTAGGAGGAAGTAGATGAAAACAATAGATTTAAAAGACACATATTTAAGATTTTTCGAAAGTAAAGGACATAAAATAATACCAAGTGCTCCAATAATACCTGAAAATGATCCAACATGTTTATTTAATACCGCAGGTATGCAACCTTTAGTTCCATACTTGAAAGGCGAGCCACATCCACAAGGGAAAAGACTTGCAGATGTTCAAAAATGTTTTAGAACAAATGACTTGGACTCAATAGGAGATACTACTCATCATACATTTTTTGAAATGTTAGGGAATTGGTCTTTAGGAGATTATTTTAAACAAGAATCGATTGCCTGGAGTTTTGAACTTTTAACTAAACATTTAAATATACCAGTAGAAAAATTAGCAGTAACTGTATTTAAAGGAAATGAAATTGTACCAGCAGATACAGAATCAGCAGATATCTGGAAATCTTTAGGAATAAATGAAGACAGAATTGCATTTTTAGGTGAAGAACACAACTGGTGGCCTAATATGGAATTGCTTGGACCATGTGGACCAGATACAGAAATATTCTATTGGAGAAGTAATAATGAAGTTCCACAAAAATTCGATCCTGAAGATGAAAATTGGGTTGAAATATGGAATAATGTTTTCATGCAATATAACCACGAAAAAGGAGAAAAATTCATTCCATTAAAGAATAAAAATGTAGATACAGGATTAGGTGTTGAAAGAGTAACAGCAATATTAGAAGGATATACAGATAATTATAAATCATCTATATGGAAAGATGTAATAGAAAAAATAGAGCAAATATCAAATCTTTCTTATGATGATAAAAAGAATACTAGAGGTATGAGAATTATTGCAGATCATATAAGAGCAATTGTAATGATATCAGGAGATGAAGCTGGAATAAAGCCATCTAATACTGATCAGGGATACATACTAAGAAGATTAATTAGAAGAATGATAAGATATGCTAAAAAGCTAAATATAGATATTAATTCTGATTGGGAACAAGATTTAGCAATACTAATTATAAATAAATATGCTAAATACTACAATGAACTTGAAAAAAATAAAAATGATATATTAGATACATTAAAAAATGAGAAAGTTAAATTTAATAGAACTTTAGAAAAAGGACTAAAAGAATTTGAAAAAGTAGTTAAAAATCTTGATGGAAATCTAATTAATAAAGATATAGCATTTAGATTATACGATACTTTTGGATTTCCGATAGAACTTACTGAAGAATTAGCAAAAGAATTAAACTTAAAAGTAGATACAGAAGGATTTAAACAGAAGTTCAAAGAACATCAAGAAAAATCAAGAGAAGGAGCAACAGGTAAATTTAAAGGTGGACTTGCTTCGACAGGTGAAATGGAAACTAAATACCATACAGCGACGCATCTTTTAAATGCTGCTTTAAAGAAAGTTTTAGGTAATCATGTTCATCAAAAAGGAAGTAATATAACTGCTGAAAGAATGAGATTTGACTTTTCACATCCACAAAAAATGACAGATGAGGAAAAACAAAAAACAGAAGAGCTAGTAAATCAATATATAGAGCAAGCAATTCCAGTAGAAAGACTTGAAATGAAAAAAGAAGAGGCACTTTCTTTAGGTGCAGAAGCTATGTTTATAGATAAATATGGGGAGATTGTCACAGTATATAAAATAGGGGATGTGTCTTTAGAATTATGTGGAGGACCTCATGTTGATAATACTAGTAAATTAGGTCATTTTAAAATTAAAAAAGAAGAGTCTTCATCATCAGGTGTTAGACGTATTAAGGCAATACTCACAGATAATAATTAAAAGTGAAGAGTAAAAAGTATAAAATGAAGGAGGATAAAAAATGGAAGATTGTATTTTTTGTAAAATAATAAAAAGAGAAGTACCATCTAGTATAGTTTATGAAGATGGTGAAATAATAGCATTTAGAGATGTAAATCCGATGGCACCAGTTCATATATTAGTAATACCTAAAAAACATATTTCATCTTTAGTGGATTTGGAAAAAGATGATGAATTATTAATAGGAAAAATATATACAGTTATAAATAAAATTGCGAAACAAGAAGGAATAGATGAAAAAGGATTTAGAGTAATTGTAAATTGTGGAGAAGATGGAGGACAAGAAGTAAAGCATTTACATTTTCATATATTAGGTGGAAAAAAACTTGGAGTAAAAATTTGTGGCTGAAACATATGAAAAAATGTAATTATGTGTTATAATATAAATATAGGACATAAATGGAGGTGTTAGTTATGACAGCAAATAAATATGGAAATGTTTTAACAGTACTTTTGGTTATACTTATAATAGCTATATTAATAGGTGCAGGATTTTTAGTTTATAATTATGTAATAAAGCCAAGATTAGAAGAAGATAGAGCTATAGAAGCTATAGCGGAGTTTGACAAAAATGTAGAGGAAAACAATAAAGGGGATGAAGGTGAATCATCAGATAAAATAGCACCATCAGATGGATCTTCAGGTTCAGGAACAGCAAAGAAAAAAACATACTACAAAGGATTTGTGATGTTAGGGTATATAACTATACCAGAAACAAATGTTAAAGAACCAATATTAGATGTTGTTACTCCTGAATCATTAAATACTGCAGTAGCAACATTATATCCAAGTAATCCTCAATTAAATCAACCAGGAAATGTTGTAATTATAGGACATAATTATAGAAATGGAAAATTTTTCTCTAACAACAAAAAATTATCTGTAGGGGATAAAATTAAGATAAAAGATAATACAGGAACAGAATTAACTTATACAATTTATCAAAAATTTGAGACTACTGAACAAGATACAAGTTTTTATACAAGAGATACAAAGGGAGTAGCAGAAATTACTTTATCAACTTGTACAGATGATACAAAAGCAAGAATTATAATTTTAGCAAGAGCAGATGGATAGAGTAAAAAATTATTATAACTGAGCTTTAATTTTAAGAGTTTATATTTTTTAATAAAAAGGATTGACAAAATAACGAAAATTATTTAAAATAAAATACGTACTTTTTAAATGGTGGATGTAGCTCAGTTGGTTAGAGCGCTGGTTTGTGGCACCAGAGGCCGTGGGTTCGAGTCCCATCTTCCACCCCACAGCATCACAACCAGCAAATATATTGGGGTGTAGCCAAGTGGTAAGGCACCAGACTTTGACTCTGGCATGCGGCGGTTCGAATCCTCCCACCCCAGCCAAAAAAAGAATGTAGTGAAAGCCTACATTCTTTTTTTTGATAAGAATGAAAAGCTACTTTTCATTCTTATTTATCCTTTTAATAAATTAAATATTTATTGAAATCAAAAAAATATTAAAAATTTATGTTTTTTATTGTAAATATTATACTGATTTGATATAATTTAATTGGTTTTTTACCTATGGAGGAAATAAACTTGATAAACTTGAATGAGAAATATAAAAAAGTATTAAAAGATAAGAAATTTATAGATTTATTCTGTGGACTAGGAGGGTTTAGGTTAGCTTTAGAGTCATATGGTGCAGAATGCGTGTTTAGTTCAGATATTGACAATCATGTTAGTAAAGTATATGAAAAAAACTTTGGTAAAAACCCATTAAGTGATATAACAAAAATTGATGAAAAAGAAATTCCTAAACATGATATACTTTGTGCTGGATTTCCTTGTCAAGCATTTTCAATTAGTGGAAAACAGAAAGGTTTTGAAGATATAAGAGGAACTTTATTTAGAGAAGTAGTAAGAATTGCTAAGTTTCACCAACCAGAATTATTAATGCTAGAGAATGTAAAAAACTTAGAAAAACATGATAATGGAAATACTTTTAAGGTTATAAGAGAAAATATTGAAAGTATAGGATATAACATGTATTGGAAAGTTTTAAATGCTTCAAATTATGGTGTGCCACAAGCAAGAGAAAGAATTTATATGATATGTATTAGAAAAGATTTAGACAATCATAACTATATATTTCCAAAATCTACACATCAAGAAATATGTGTTAATGATATTTTATTAACTAATGGTGAAGAAAGAAAATATGTTATAAATAAACCATATAAAATATCTGAAAAAAATAATCAGATAAATATGTTTAAAATCTATCATAAACCAGTAAGAGTTGGAACAGTTAATAAAGGAGGTCAAGGTGATAGAATATATGACCCGTTTGGACAAGCAATTACATTATCAGCAGAAGGTGGAGGAACTGGAGCAAAAACAGGGTTGTATTATATAAATAATGAGGTTAGAAAATTACATCCAAGGGAATGTGCGAGATTAATGGGATTCCCAGAAGATTATCAAATAGATGATTCTGTAAATCAAGCTCAAAAGCAATTTGGAAATAGTGTTGTGGTTAATGTGTTACAATATATAGTTAAAAGTATTATTGATGAGGGGAGTATAAGTAATGAATAGTTTAGGTGGTTCAAAAATAGCAAAAGACGGATTTAACAATGAAAGAGACGTAGCTAATAAATTTATTAATTGGAAAAATGATGATGAAGCTAAATCATGGCTTAAAACATTAGGATATAATTTAAATGAAATAGAATATGTATATGCTGATGTATTGCATGGTTATAAAACTGATGTACAAGTTCAGGTTACAATAAAATTAAAAAAGGTCATTGAGGCTCAAAATCTTCAAGTAAAATTAGTAAGCAATAATAAAGGATTTAATCAAATTGACAAAAGATGGATAAAAAAATATAAAGAAATGTGGAGTATACCAGAAAATATTGTAAGATTATTAAAATATTTTACAGGAGAACTCCTTCCATATAGAAAAGATACTAAAGATGATAGAAGGATGTTTATGAATGAATTTACAAATGAAGAGCAAAATGAATTAATAGATTTTTTTGAAAAAAATAAAGAACTTATAATATTAGATATCGTAAAAGGGAGAGGAATTTTAGCAGCAGAATGGATACTTGTTGTTAAGAAAACAGCTGATGAAACTGTATGGACTCTAAAGCCAATAAATATAGCTATAAATCATTATAGTGATGGAAAAGTAGAAATAACGAGTAGAGGTAGTATGAAAATTGGAAGAATAACTATGCAAAGAAAAGGCGGAGATGCTGGAAGAGATACTGCCAAGATGTTACAATTTAAAGTTGATCCAACTGAATTATTTAATGTAAATTAATTTTTATTACTAAAGACAAGAGTAGAATATTATGATTCTACTTTTGTTGTTTTTAGGAGGAAATTATATGAAAGAAATTCAAAAAAAATATTTTATAAAAGATACTGCAATAGATAGTATTGATAAAGATGTTTTTAACCATAAAGATATTGCAGAAAACATAGTTAATATAATAGAAACAGAGGAAACACCTTTTAATATAGCAATAATTGGAAAATGGGGAATTGGAAAATCAAGTGTAATTGAAATTGTTAAAGGAAAATTAAAAGATCCTAAAAAATATAAGTTTCATGAAATAAATGCTTGGAAATATGAAAAGGAAGCTTTAAGAAGGGCTTTAACTAAGCAATTATTTATTTCATTAGAGAGGAATGAACAAACAAAAGCTGTAGAGGATTTAAAACAAAAATCATCTACAATAATGAAAGAAAAAGGAGAAGGAAATAGTATTATAAAGCAATTTACAGATATGTTGAGAGAATCTGTAAGAATTTTAACTAAAACTTTAATTATACTAACCTTTATAGTTATCATTCTATCTATATTAATAGGTGTATATACAATTTTAAAAAAAGTAAATTATTTTTTTACATGGAAAAATGTAATGAATAAGTTGATAAGTGTTACAACGATAACTTCAGTTCTTATAGCAATATTTGATAAATATATTGAAATTAATTTTAAAGAGGGTAATAAAATTACTACAGTAAATAATCCAATAAGAGATGTTGATCAATATGAAGACTTATTAAAAGAGCATTTGAAAAAAATAAAATATAAGGAAATTGTTGTTATAGATGATTTAGACCGATTAAGCCCAGAAAAAATTGTAGAAGCATTAGATGCAATAAAAGCATTTACAGAGTTAAAGAACATAATTTTCATAGTACCTTTTGATGATGATATTCTTAGAAAAGCATTAGTAAATAATAAAATAAAATTAAATGAAAGCTATATAGTTGAAGGAGAACTTTTTTTAGATAAATTATTTCAATTTAAAATCTATATGCCACCATTACCAGAATATGATTTAAAGCAATATTCAAATGTTATTATAGAGGAAGAAGCTAAAGGAATTTTAGAAATATGCAAAAATAATTACAAAGATATTATGAATGTATTGATATATCCAGATGTAAAAACTCCAAGACAAGTTAAAAAGATTATTAATACATTTATGAATAATATTTTAATATTAGAAAAAAGAAAAGGTAAAGTAATAGATAGACTACAAGTGGAATCTGATGAATGCAAAATGATAGTAGCTAAAATATCTGTATTACAATCAGATTTTAATGAATTTTATAAATTATTAATAGAAGATTTTAATTTAATAGAAGATTTCCTTGAAAAATATAATGAAGTAGAGAATTCTGAAAATATAAGAAAAAATTTAAAAACTTTTTTTGATGAGACAGGAAATCTACACGAAAAATGGTTATCACTAGCTAATTTTTTAAGTTATACATCAAATATAAAGGTGGATAGTATTGAAACATATATATATTTAACTCAAAGTAAAATAGGGAAAAGGATAGGAGACAAAAAGTATACAGAAATAAAAACTGCTTTGAAAAGTGGCAATAAAAAGTATTTGACAGAAGCATTATCTAATGAAGAAGAATGTGAAAAGGTTCAAGTTGTTATAGAAGATGAATTGAGTAATATAAATAATGAATTAAAAGAAGTTGAAACAATATTTTCATTATTAAGTAATATGAAAATAGATTTTATTAATTTAATAAAAAGAGATTTAATAAATAATATAGATAAATTATGTGAAAATAAAAAAATTACAAGTTTTTCAACATATGATTTGAGTAATTTCTATATAATATATGATAAAGAAAATAAAATTCTTGATAGAATTATAAAACAAAAATTACAAGAAAATGATGATATTGTTGAAAATTTAGCATATATGCTAAATACAGACTACAAATGGGATGATATAATAAGAGAAAAGCTCAAAGAAATAATAGATAAAGTTATTAATAATAATTTTGACAATATAAATATAGAGGATATAATAGAAAAATTACAAGATATAGAGAAATTTGATTTTGAATACTATATAACAAATGAAAATTATAGTAAATTAACAGAAGATATATATGATAAAGGGTTGGAAAACTATAATATAGTTAATATTATTGAAAACAAATCTTTTGAAATAATAGATTTAGGCAATACATCGTTAGTAATTAATGATTTGAAAAATTGGATAAATAATGAAACTCTTATAAAAAGCTTGATTAAAGTAATTGAGTATGCAATAAGCAAGGATATTTTATTAGATACAAAAGATGGAAATTTATTACTACTTAATATAAAAGATAATGTTATAGAAAAACAAACCAATGATATTGTTACAATATTTGAATTAATAAATTATAATATAAATGATGACAATAAAGAACAATATGACAATTTATTAAAAACACTAGAAAATAATGTATATATTTCGAGTATTATTAAAGAATTAAAGAAGGAAAATAAATTACATTTATTACATAAATTAACGAAACAAATTTCAGAGGAATTATTGGAAGATAATACAATAGATAATTATGGATATGATATTATTGATTCATATAGTGATGAACAATTAAAAGAATTAAACACAGAAATTTCATCATCTATAGTTTATAGTAGCAATAAAGATATTCCAGATAATGAAATAAAAAATGCAGTTAACATTTATTTAAGAATTATTGAAAAAGAAGAAATACCAACTTTTATGGAAAAAGTGTTAAATAAAGCTGTTTCTGATTTTAATAACTATTACTCAGCAGGCAAGACATATTGGAACTCTATGATTATAGAACTTATAGGAAAAGGATATAGAATATTATCAAATAATGATAAAACAACATATTTAACTAAAATAAAAAATTTAATTGGAAATTCGACTTATTATAATTTAGGAATATCAGCGATTAAAATTGTATGGAAAAATCTTGATATTGATGAAAAATCAGAAATGGTTAGCAATATAATTAACTATATCAAAAATATAAAAGATAGCTATGATATATTAGAAATAATATCTGCAGATAATGAAATTAAGGACGAAATACTTGAAAATTTAGTGGATAAAATTTTAGAGATACTAAATGAAAGTAATTTTAATGAATTACAAAATACTATCTTAAATTTGAAAAATTCTATAAACTTAGAAAAATTTATAGAAAAGATTATAGAATTTAATGATAATTTTCTAAATGGTATTGATTTGATTAAAAAAATGAATTTTTCAAGAGAAATTCTTGTAAAAACAATAATTAAGAATATTTATGAGAAGGAAAAGTTAAAATTAGCTATTATAAATTTGGATATAGAAAAGAAGGAAATTCAAAAAATAACATTAAGTGAATTTGAAAATCCAATAATTTTTAATTTATTAAAGATTATGGTTGAAACTGATGGAGATTATGATTGGACATGGAGAAATATTATTTCTTTAACACATAATCGATTTTATGAAATAGAATTTTATGAATGGTTAAATATATTGCCAAATAAATATAAAATAAATAAGAATTATAAAGAAACATATGGTAAAGAGTTAATTGATGTTGTTAACTCTTCAGCAAGCGAAGAGGTAAATAATAAAATTTTTAAATTTATTAAAGAAAACAAAATGAGTAAATTTTTTAATTGTGAAGAATTAAATGAAGAAGACAGAGAAAAATTTAAAAATTATTGATTTTATTTTAAATATTATGTTAAATTAAGAACAACTTGATTGATATTTATATCAATCGCAAAGAGATTTCGGAGTTGTAGATATGTACACCACCCCAGCCAAAAAAGAATGTAGTGAAAGCCTACATTCTTTTTTTTAACTTTAGCGTAAAACCCCCAGCTATGCTGGGGAGTCCAATAAAACTTATAGTTATGATTAATGTAACAAAAAAT
>CANQIC010000024.1 GCA_947623865.1 uncultured Clostridia bacterium
TTATCCTCCTTTGAATTTATTTTAACACAAAAAAATGAAAGCAGACTTTTTGTGTCTACTTTCATTTTACCACTTCAATTAGTCCGTCCAAATTTAGTCTTTTTTAAATTTTCTTATTTTCATTTCTGCATCTTTTTTTGCAATATCACGTCTTTTATCATATAATTTTTTACCCTTACCAATTCCTAATTCTACTTTTACAAAATTACCTTTAAAATACATGGTTAAAGGTATAAGAGAATAACCTTTTTGCTTGATTAGTCCTACTAATTTATTGAGTTCTCGTTTATTTATTAATAGTTTTCTATCTCTTAATGGATCTTTATTATATATATTTCCAAATTCATATGGACTTATATGTAAATTATATATGAATAATTCTCCATTTTTTATTGAAGCATAACTATCTTTTAAATTAGCTTTTCCATTTCTTATTGATTTAATTTCTGTTCCTGTTAAAACTATACCTGTTTCAATTGTATCTTCAATTGTATAATTGTGCCTAGCTGTTGGATTTTTTGAAATTATTTTAGACATTTATAAACATAACCTCTTTTCTAAAATATATTAAATTATATCATAAGAATAAAAAAATAGAAAGTATAATTAAATATACTTTCTATTTTTCCTTACTTTAAATAATTAATTATTTTTTATTGTTTTGAGAAGCATAATACCATACAACTCCAACTATTACAATTGCAGCTATTGCAAGAGCAACCCATGTCCAAATTGATGCATTCATAGTATTCCCTGTTGCTACATCTTCTGTGTTACTTCTTGCTGCTATATATGATTCGTCTCCAGCATCTTCAATGGAATTGGTTCCATCCATTATTGCATTATCGACATCAGTTGCACCATCTTCAATTGCATTTCCAATATCACTCACACCATTTTCAATTGTATTTTCTGCTGTTCCAACAGCATCTCTTGCATCTTCGGCAAGATTTTCAGCACCATCTATAACAGCATTAGTACCACCATTTACAGCATTTTTAACATCATTAGTAGCATCATCTGTTGCAAAGCATACAGTACTAATTAATAAAATAAGAAATGCCACTATGAATAATATAAAAGATTTTCTTTTCATATTTAATACCTCCTAAAATTTTCTGCTTTAAAATCTATTTATATTATTTATTATTTATGAAAAAATATTCATAAAAAAACAACTTTTGTAAATTTGATACAAAAGTTGTTAAAATTATATAATGCAATTTTAATTGTATAATTTAGAAATTGTCTTGTTCAATCTAAAAACTAAAAAAGGATAGAAAGCAGTAGAATTATATTCTTTTATTTAAATCTTATTAAAATAGCACCTGCTAATAATATTAGTAATATACCAATAACTATTATTATTATTGACAAAATATTTTCTATAGTTAAAAACTGATCATCATCTGAAGTGGTTGTAGTAGATGTTACTGTTGGATTATTTGCAGTATCAGAAGTATTTATATTAGAATTTTCATTTAAGTTTGTATTTTGTGATTCATTACTTTCATTAGAAGTATTCTGAGTTGAATTTTCATTTTCTGTATTAGCAACTTCATTTGATTGAAGATTCATATTTATATTAGAAGCATATACAGATGTAATAAAAAGAAAAAATATTAATAATAATATCATAAAAATTTTAAATAAATTTTTCATTTAAGTCCTCCTTATTATATGGGTTGTTTGTTAATAATATTATCATACACAAAAAATGATAAATTGTCTACACATAAAAAATAAAAAATATATTTTACAAATCACTTTATTTAATATATAATCTTAATACATAATAAAAAAATATATAATATGTACAAGATGCAGAGAAAGAGAAAAAAACATATGGAAAAAAATATTACATTGTGATTTGTTTTATACAAGTAAGTTTTTTATAATACATCTAATAGGAAGTATAATATTTGTTTATGCAATATGTATAGTAATAGACATTATTAGATCTAAAATATTTGAAACCTTAATAGATAAAAAATTAAATAAAACAAAAATTTATAATTATGAAATAGGAGGATAGGATAGAATATGAAAAAAAATTTAATAAAAGTGGTAATTAACTTTATTATAATTACATTAATAATTGGTTTAGTAAGTAATGTGCATGCAAGTAACATAGATGCAAGCAATATTAGTAGTGAGAATTTAGAAAAGTATATAAAAGGGAGTACAGATTTAGAAACAACAGAAATAATAGAAATGTATACTGAGTTAACAAATCAATATTCAAATCAAGAAATAGCAAATATGATAGAAGAAAATAAGGAAGAAATAATAAATAAGTCTGGAATAGATGAGAAGGATTTAAATGCTGGTACTAGTGTTTTACGTTCATTAGATACGGAAGAAACAAAAAAGATTTTAGAAGAAGATTTAAATATAGAAGAAATACAGCAAAAATTAGACAATGGATATACGATAAGTGAAGTAGTAGAAGAAATGCAAGAACAAATGACTACATCACAAAAAGCATCAATTGCTATTAGGTTATTGCTAGCAAGTAGAATAGTTAAAACTACATTAACTGTTTCAGTAATATTAACATTATATATGATAATAATTAGATGGATTATATTTAGAAAAGCTAAAAAACATGGTTGGGCAACAATTATTCCAATATATAATCAGATTACATATTTAAAAGTATGTGGTATTAGTCCTTGGTGGATTTTAATAGTTTTAATTCCTATTATAGGATGGATAATATATGGAATTATCCAAATTGTTTCAAGATTCACATTAGCTAAATCTTTTGGAAAAGGTATAGGGTTCGGACTTGGTTTATTAATATTAGCTATAATTTTTGAATCTATATTGGCATTTAATAGAAATATTAAATATATTGAAAATGAAGAATAAAAAATGAAAAGTAAAAAACTGCAATAATTTCATTGATTATAAATAAAAAAATTAGCAATATAATTAATAAATATAAGGATCTGTAATTAACATAGAAATATGCTATAAAAAGAACTAATTAGTACAGGAGTAAAAGTAGAAATAATGGATCAAACATTAAATATAAAAAAGCAGTTAAAAATTTCATTGCCTATAGCATTTGAAAATTTTGTAAATATTTTGATGACACTAATAGATACACTTGTAATTGCAACATTAGGAATAAATGAATTAGGTGCTATAGGTGCAATGGCAGTAGTATTAAACTTAATGCAAATGAGCATTCAAGCTATAAATATTTCTAATATGGCTTTGCTAGCAAAATCACGAGGTGAAAAAAACAATGCAAAAATGAAATTAATAACTGGAAATTCCACTATATTTACAATTATAGTATCAATATTAACAATTTCATTTGTATATATAATTAGTCCTATATTTCCATACTTATTTAATGTAGATGGAATATGTATTACATATATTAAAATAAGATTAATAGGTTTTATACAAAGTTCTATTGTAACAATATTGACAGGACATCAGAGAACAATCGGAAAACAAGAATTGATAATGTTACTAAGAATTATAGCAGTCATATTTAATTTAATATTAGATTTAGTTGTTATAAAGTTAAACTATGGAGTAGCAGGAGTAGCTTGGGTAACTATTGCTATAGATACGATTCTTAGTATCTATTTAATATTTAAATCTAAATCTACAGTAAAATATAAATATAAAAAAGATATATTAAAATATGTTTTCAATCTATTTAAATGGAATTTTATCGAGAGAATTGTTACAAGAATTGATAATTTTGTATTCAATATTCTTGTTTCTAGAATTGGGTCTTTAGAATATGCTGTACATGTAATTGTTATACAAGTAAGAGATATATCACAATCGTTTATACAGGGATTTAGTGATGGAATAACAATAAGTATAGGAATAGAAACAGGTAATAAAATTAAAGAAAGAATGAGTATAGCAAAAAAAGTAATAAGAAAGCTTATAAATGTATTTTCTTTTATCGTTCCATTTGTTACAATTTTTATTTCAATTATCATTGCACATATATCTTTGAAGGGAAATAATCTCTTATTAATTTTTTATTCAGTATTACCATTATTAGTAGTTGGGCAGTATGCAGAAATAAGTGGAACATATTATTATGGTATACTTCGAGGAATGAGACAATTTAAATTTTTAGCACAAAGAAATTTTATTACATCAATTGTAAAAATAGTAATTGCAACAATTTTGTCATATACATCATTAGGAATTAAAGGCGTTTGGATTGCGTATGCTATTTATTGCTTTGTACAAAAACATTTATCTAAACACAAATTAAGAATGCTAGAAAAACCTATATAGCTTAATATAAAAAAGTATTATATTTACTATAGTTGAATTCATTATAATAAATTTATCATAAAAGGGTACCTGCTTATATACAGGTACCTTTTTTCTTTATACGTCTAAATGATAATGTGTTATTATTTCATTACCATCTTTATCTTTAGTTTTCTTGGATTTCCATTTTGGCCTCCATACATACTTCCATCTTACTATCATGTAGTAAGCTATTAGTACAATCAATAACCAGATCCAAAATGGATTTACACCTAACCAGTGTGCGAAACGAGAAATGTCCCGAATTCTTTCTAACATAAGAGCCAAGCCTCCTTATAATAGTTATACAATAATCATAGCACTTTTTTTATTTTATGTCAAATTTACAAAGCAAATAAAATTACTTTAATAAATATATAATATGATGTAACTATGTGCTTTCTTGTGCTGTAATTAGAAGGAGTGAGCATTGATTAATTATGTAAATTGTGGTAAAATATAATTATAGCGAAAGTGCTATAAAATTTTGGAGTCAGTATAACTGACAGAGGAGGAATTTTAAATGTGTACAAAAGAACACAAAAAAGGAGACAAACGGCAAAAAAAGGTTATAGTATTTATACTGGTAGTTATAGCAGTAATATCATTAGTAGTTTTTTTTACATATGATAAAAGTACTGCTGCTTGTAAAGTCACTACTATAACCACTACAACAGTAGAACGAACATCAAAAACTCTGCTTACAACAAAAGTTAAGACAGAATCTCAAACAAATTATCCAACAACGAAAACTAAGAATACGAAGTCAAAGACTGTATCTCAGACCACACAGCCAACTACAAAAATTAAGAGTACAAAATCAAAGACTGTATCTCAGACCACACAGCCAACTACAAAAATTAAGAGTACAAAATCAAAGACTGTATCTCAGACCACACAGCCAACAACAAAAACTAAGAGCACGAAATCAAAGACAGTATCTAAAACCACACAATCAATGACAAAAACTAAAACAGAAAAGTCAAAGACTGTAACTCAAACAAAAAAGCCTAAAACAAAAAAAGTTACAAAAAAGTTTAAATGGAATGGTGAAGTTCTTAATACTGTCAATGGAACTGTAGATGGACCATCTGGCAAAGAAACTTTTTACAACAAGGATATGTCTGAAATAATAAGAGGTATGCGTGACAAAGGATATGGCTATAAGTATTGGATTAGAGATGATGGAGTTAAAATGTTCGGAAAATACATAATGTGTGCTGCAGATCTAGATTTGCGTCCTAAGGGCACAATTGTGGAAACATCATTAGGAACAGGAATTGTCTGCGACACTGGTGGATTTGCAGCAACAAATTCAACTCAGGTAGATATTGCTGTAAATTGGATAGTATAGCAAACTGGAAATATTCCTCAAAGAGCCTAAAGACAAATTGTCTAAGGGCCCTTTTATTTATTCAAACTATATATTAGCTTGTTTTTTTATAAGAAAAATGGTATAAGTATTGTAGAATATAAAGTTATAACTATACTAGTAAAAATTAAACAAAAAAGGAGATTTTTACATAAATTTTAGGTTAATAATTGCCATTTTATTGGTGTTATAAAGGAGGAAAAATGTTTAAATTACATTCAGAATATAAACCAACTGGTGACCAACCACAAGCAATAGAATACTTATCAAAAGGCATTAAAGAAGGTAAGAAATTCCAGACGCTTCTAGGGGTTACAGGTTCTGGGAAAACATTTACAATGGCAAATGTTATACAAAAAGTTCAAAAACCAACATTAGTTTTAGCACATAATAAAACATTAGCTGGGCAACTTTATTCGGAATTTAAAGAATTCTTCCCAGAGAATGCAGTTGAATATTTTGTATCATATTATGATTATTATCAACCAGAAAGTTATATTCCATCATCTGACACATATATAGAAAAGGACTCATCTATAAATGATGAAATAGATAAGTTAAGGCATTCTGCAACACTTTCTTTATTTGAAAGAAAAGATGTAATTATTGTAGCATCTGTATCTTGTATATACGGCCTTCGGAGACCCTATAGACTATCAAGAATTAATGCTTTCTATTCGTCCGGGAATGCAAAAAGATAGGAATCAAATAATGAAAAAACTTATTAAAATGCAGTATACAAGAAACGAACTTGATTTTAAAAGAGGTACATTTAGAGCTAAAGGAGATATATTAGAAATATATCCATCTAACCAAGAAGAAAGTGCTTTAAGGATAGAATTCTGGGGAGATGAAATAGAAAAGATTACTGAGATAAATCCTTTAACTGGAAAACCTATAGGAACAAGAAAACACGCATTAGTTTCTCCGAATTCCCATTATGTTGCATCAGAAGAAAAGTTAAAACATGCAATAGAAACTATTGAAGAAGAATTAAAAGATAGAATACAGTACTTTAAAAATCAGAATAAATTAATAGAAGCACAAAGAATAGAGGAGAGAACAAATTTTGATATTGAAATGCTTATAGAAACAGGTTTTTGTCAGGGTATAGAAAACTATTCTAGACATATAAGTGGAAGGAAGCCAGGTTCTGCACCATATACATTATTCGATTATTTTCCAGATGATTTCTTACTTTTTATTGATGAGTCACATGCAACTATACCACAAGTAAGAGCAATGCATAATGGAGATAGAGCAAGAAAAGAATCATTAGTTAAGTATGGATTTAGACTTCCATCAGCTTTTGACAACAGACCACTTAAATTTAATGAATTTGAAAACAGAATAAATCAATGTATTTTTGTTAGTGCAACACCAGCAGATTATGAAAAAGAAAAATCTAAAGATAATATAGTAGAACAAATAATTAGACCTACAGGATTACTGGATCCATTAATAGAAGTAAAACCAGTTGAAAATCAAATAGATGATTTAATTAATGAAATAGGTATAAAAGTAGAAAAAAAAGAAAGAGTACTAGTAACAACACTTACTAAAAAACAAGCAGAAGATTTAACCAATTATTTAAAAAATCTTGATATAAAAGTAACATATATGCATTCAGATACAAAGGCTCTAGAAAGAATGGAAATAATAAGAAGTTTAAGATTAGGAGAATTTGATGTGCTAGTTGGAATAAACCTACTTCGTGAAGGATTAGATATTCCAGAAGTATCCCTTGTTGCGATATTAGATGCTGATAAAGAAGGATTTCTTCGTTCAGAACGTTCACTAATACAAACAGTAGGTAGGGCAGCAAGAAATTCTGAAGGTAAAGTTATAATGTATGCAGATGAATTAACTGATAGTATGGAAAGAGCAATATCTGAAACAAATAGAAGAAGAAAAATTCAACAAGAATATAACAAACAAAATAATATCGTTCCACAAACTATAAAAAAATCTGTAAGAGATGCGATAAAGGCTACAATCGTGGAAGACGTATCGGCAAAATACGAAATAGGAAAAGACGAATCTATAGAAGATATAATAAATAAATTAACAGATGAAATGCTAAAGCATGCTGCTAACATGGAATTTGAGAAGGCAGCAGAATTGAGAGATAAAATAAAGGAATTAGAAGAATTAATTTAATTAATAAAATAAAGCTTTGAATTATTCAGGGATTTATTTTGTTTATTATATAAAAACCCATCCAAGAGGATGGGTAAAAGTCTGCAAGTTTATTTTAATTACTTTTTATTCGTTTACGTTTTTTATTTATTAGAACTAGCCACAATCACAAAAATTCTAATGTCCAAAATTTTTACTCATTAACATAAGCAGTTATATCTGCTTGATGCCGAGCAGCAATTACATAAAGTTTTTGTGCATAATTTGATACTTCTGGGAATATATTTGTATATCCATTGATATATTTAAAAACAGCTTGAGGTATTTCATCTTTAAATGCTTTTCTCCAGGAAACTTTTGAAGGCAAATCCCCCTTTTTGTTGTTTCCATATCTTTTTACAGTAAATCCATCTTTAATTAGGGATCTCTCTTCACTTTTGTATAAATAAATCCTATTTGTTTCAAATCTCCCATAATTAGCTGAACTGTAAAATTTTTCTTCTCTATCTTTACGACGAGATGGTGTCATAACTGTATCCCTCCAAAAAATTATTTAGCAGACTTTTTAGTGATTAGCAAAAAAAATTGTTTTCGCTATTTCCAAATCACTATACACATAATTTTAGCACATTATGTAACTAATTGCAAATATTAAATTGTGCAAATACTAATATTGCAAAAATCTACATAAAATGATAAAATAAATATATAAACTATAGAAAGGAGTGAGAATTTTGCTATATTATGGCTTTGTTCTCCCAGACGGAACTGAACTTACAATGAATGATAATATTCGGACACATGAGGAATTAGCAGAAAACTATATTAGAACTAATAATCTTTATAGTGATTTTAGAAAATCTTCTTGCGAGGATTATGTGGATTTTATGGTAGTAGAAATTGGAGCTATAAAAGTAGGAAATTTTGCTAAAGCTACTAGTATTACTGTATCAATTCCATATCATTCAGATTATATTAAATCTATGTGTAAAGAATATGCTAAAATTGGTTTTAAAGTAGATAAGTTCCGGCGTAGTTTTTAATAAATTAGGAAGTGGAATCATTATTATGGTTTTACTTCCTTTTTATTTCAATCTATGATATAATAATAATTAATTTTAATTTTATGGGGGCAAGTAATGAATGATAATATAGTAATAAAAGGTGCAAAAGAGCATAACCTAAAAAATATAAATTTAACGATACCTAGAGATAAATTAGTTGTTGTAACAGGACTCTCGGGTTCTCGGAAAATCCTCACTTGCATTTGATACTTTATATGCAGAGGGACAAAGAAGATATGTAGAGAGTCTATCTAGCTATGCTAGACAATTTTTAGGACTAATGGAAAAACCTAATGTAGAGTCAATAGAAGGATTATCTCCTGCTATTTCTATAGACCAAAAAACAACATCGAGAAACCCACGTTCTACAGTTGGAACAGTAACAGAAATATATGACTATATTCGTCTTTTATATGCAAGAATAGGTGTACCATACTGCCCAAACTGTGGTAAAAAAATAGAAAAACAAACAATAGATCAAATAGTGGATACACTTATGGAATTAGAACAAGGTACAAAAATACAAGTTTTAGCTCCAGTAATTAGGGGTAGAAAAGGAGAATTTGTTAAACTTTTAGAAAACTTTTCAAAAGAAGGATTTGTAAGAGCAAGAATTGATGGACAAGTTGTTGAACTTACAGATGATTTACAAATAGATAGAAAGAAAAAGCACAATGTAGAAATAATCGTAGATAGATTAGTAATAAAGGATGATATAAGAAGTAGGTTAACAGAAAGTGTAGAAATAGCATTAAAATATGCTAATAATATTGTTCTTATTGATATTATCGGAGACAAAGAAATGTTATTTAGTCAAAACTATGCATGTCCTGATTGTAATATTAGTTTTGAAGAATTATCGCCCAGAATGTTTTCTTTTAACAATCCTTTTGGGGCTTGTCCAAGCTGTACAGGTATTGGATATTTAATGAAAATGGATGAAGATTTAATTATTCCTGATAAAAATAAGACTCTTTATGATGGTGTAAAAGCTTTTGGAGCAAGCACTATGAAAAGAGGAGATACTATGGCAAGAATGTATTTTGAAAGTATTGGACGACATTATGGTGTAGATATAAAAGTTCCAATAAAAGAACTTCCCAAAGATTTTTTAAATAAAATACTATATGGAACAGGAGACGAAAAAATAGATTTCGAATACGAATCAGCAGCAGGAATAAGAAAATTTACAACTCCATTTGAAGGAGTAATACCTACTTTAGAAAGAAGATATAGAGAAACAAAATCTCAAGGGATGAGAACTTTTTACGAGTTATATATGACTAACAGTGATTGTGATGAATGTAATGGAGCAAGACTGAAAAAAGAAAGTTTATCAGTAAAATTGGGAAATAAAAATATATACGAGCTAACAAATATGTCTATAAATAAGATAAAAGAATACATTTCAAATTTAAAGCTTACAAAAACACAAAGCTTAATATCAGAGCAGATAATTAAAGAAATAAATTTAAGATTACAATTTTTGATAGATGTTGGATTAGAATATTTAACTCTTTCAAGACCTGCAGGTACATTATCAGGAGGAGAAGCACAAAGAATAAGGCTCGCTACTCAGATAGGTTCAGGATTGACAGGAGTATTATACATATTAGACGAACCAAGTATTGGACTACATCAAAGAGATAATGATAAGTTATTAAGTACTCTTAAAAAATTAAGAGACTTAGGAAATACATTAATAGTAGTAGAACATGACGAAGATACAATGTATGCAGCAGATCAGATTATAGATATTGGACCAGGACCAGGTGTACATGGGGGAAATGTTATTGCTCAACGGAACAGCTGAAGAAATAAAAAACATTCCAGAATCGATTACAGGACAATATTTAAGTGGAAAGAAAAAAATCAGTGTACCCAAAAAAAGAAGAAAAGCAAAACCCGTTTCTATTCAAATTAAAGGTGCTTCTGAAAACAACTTAAAAAATTTAGATGTAAAAATACCATTGGGAGTATTTACTTGCATAACTGGTGTATCTGGTTCACGGCAAAAGTACACTTGTAAATGAAGTATTATATAAAAATCTGGCAAAACAATTATATAGAGCATCTGAAAAAGGTGGAAAATGTAAAGAAATCAAGGGAATAGAAAACATTGACAAAATTATAAATATAGATCAATCACCAATAGGAAGAACACCTCGTTCCAATCCAGCAACATATACAGGTGTATTTGATCATATTAGAGATATATTTGCTACAACTAACGAAGCTAAACTTAGAGGATATCAAAAGGGAAGATTTAGTTTCAACGTATCAGGTGGAAGATGTGAAGCATGTCAAGGTGATGGAGTATTAAAAATAGAAATGCATTTTTTACCAGATGTATATGTACCATGTGAAGTTTGTAAAGGCAAAAGATACAATAAAGAAACATTGGAAGTTAAATATAAAGGAAAAAGTATTTCTGATATATTAGATATGACTGTAGAAGAAGCATTAGAATTTTTTGCCAATGTACCAAGAATAAAACAAAAAATACAAACTTTGTATGATGTAGGACTTGGATATATCAAACTTCGGTCAACCATCTACAACATTATCAGGAGGAGAAGCACAAAGAATAAAACTTGCAACAGAATTATCAAAAAGACCAACAGGTAAAACATTATATATTTTAGATGAACCTACAACAGGTCTTCACATTGCAGATGTTCATAGACTAGTTGATATTTTACATAGATTAGTTGATACAGGAAACACTATAATAGTAATAGAACATAATTTAGATTTAATAAAAACTGCAGATTATATAATAGATTTAGGACCAGAAGGTGGAGATAGAGGAGGAGAAATAGTAGGAGTAGGAACTCCTGAACAAATAATAAAAAATGATAAATCATATACAGGTAAATTTTTAAAAAAATATTTAAATTATAAAGAGTAAATAAGCAGAAGGAAGATTTTATCTTCCTTCTGCTTATTTAACTATCTACAGTTATTGTTTTCTTGATTATTATTATTGTTGTTATCAATTCTTTCATTTCTGTTATTGTTCTTATTATTTTTGTTTTGTTGATTTTGCTTATTTTTGTTATTTTCCATAATTAAAGCACCTCCAAATTTATTTTACAATTTTATTATCTACAAAACTATAAAAAATATTCTACCAAAAATTTGTTAAATATAATTTTTTGGTATATAATTTTGGATATAAAATTAAATATATCAAATCTCATAATAAGAGGGAAAATTATGGAAAAATTGGTAAAATTATTAAAAAATAAAAACAAGACAATTTCTTCGATGGAGTCATGTACAGGTGGACTGTTTGCAAGTGAAATTACAAATATTGATGGTTCAAGTGAAATTTTTAAATTAGGATTAATTACATATTCCAATGAATATAAAGAATATTTTGGAGTATCACAACAAATAATAAATGAATATACTGTATACAGTAATAAAGTGTCAAAAGAAATGGCAAAAGCATCTTGTAATATAGCAAAATCTGATTTTTCGGTTGGAATAACAGGATTACTTGGAGCAATTGATCCTAACAATAAAAGTGATGAAATAAATTTTGTATATGTTTCAATATATGATAAAGAAAACAATGCGTATTTTAACTATAAAATTGAGGCAATTGGTAAAACGAGAATAGAAAAGAAAAATTATATTGTTAAGTATATAAAGGAGAGATTGTATGAAATTTGTAAATGAAAAATTAGAAGAGTTCAACAATTACATAAAAAATAAAAAGGTAGCAATAATTGGTTTAGGAGTAAGTAATGTTCCATTAATTGATTATCTACATGAATTAGGATCTAATATAATGGTATTCAATAATAAGCCAATAGATAGATTAGATAATAGCATATTGGATAAAATATATGAATATAAAATACAATATTCATTTGGAGAAAATTATTTATCAAAATTGAATGGCTTTGATGTTATATTTAGAAGTCCTTCATGTAGACCAGATTTACCTGAAATAGAAAAAGAAATAGAACGTGGTGCAATACTTACATCTGAAATAGAGTTAGTTTTAGAATTATGTCCAGGAACAACAATAGGAGTAACAGGAAGTGATGGAAAAACTACAACTACATCTTTAATTTATGAAATTTTAAGAGAAGAAAATTTAAATTGTTATTTGGGAGGGAATATAGGTATTCCGTTATTTACAAAAGTAGCAGATATGAAACCAGAAGACTATGTAGTACTTGAATTAAGTAGTTTTCAATTAATGACAATGAATATAAGTCCTGATATAGCAGTAGTTACAAATATTACTCCAAATCATTTGGATATACATAAATCATATGAGGAATATATACAATCTAAAGCAAATATTTTTAAATATCAAGATGAAAATGATTTGTTAATTTTAAATTATGATAATGAAATAACGAAAGAATTTAGTAAAATAGCTAAATCTAAAGTTATATATTTTAGTAGTAAAGAAAAACTAGATAATGGTTTAATTTTAGACAATCAAATTATAAAACAATGTAGTAATGGACTTAGAAGGCATTTGATAAACACTAAAAATATTAAACTAAGAGGAGTTCATAATAGTGAAAATATTTGTGCAGCTATTGCAGCAACTAGTAAAATAGCATCTGTTGAGTCACAAATTAGAGCTGTATCTAATTTTTCAGGGGTTAATCATAGACTAGAATTTATAAAAGAAATAAATGGAGTTAAATGGTATAATGATTCAATTGCTTCAAGTCCAACAAGAACAATTGCAGGTTTAAATTCTTTTGACGAAGATATTGTATTAATAGCAGGAGGATATGATAAACACTTAGATTATAAGCCTTTAGCACAGCCAATTATAAATAAAGTTTGCAAATTGATATTACTTGGCCAAACCTCAAATAAAATATATCAGGAAGTTACCCAGTTATTAAATGTAGATAATAAAAATCTAGACATTTTTAAAACTACTAGTCTTGAAGAGGCAATAAGTAAAGCAAAAGAAGTAAGCAAAAAAGGTGATGTTGTATTGTTTTCTCCAGCAAGTGCAAGCTTTGACATGTTTAAAAATTTTGAAGAAAGAGGAAATAAATTTAAAGATTTAGTTAATAAATTGTAATTTGTAGGATTAAATTTATTGAAAACATTGAGGGATCGGTCTTGATCGACCTCTACACAATATGAAATGGGTGAAAAAGGGGCCTGGCCCCTTTTTCACCCATTTCATACAAACAGCAATTTATCTAAAAGATTATAAATTGAATGTAATCTTTTATTTTTTTGCACTAAATAGAAATGTTTAGCATATAATATAACATCTATTAATTAGGAGGTTTAATAATGAATTATCAAAATTATGAAGACTACATGAGAAGTGTGCTTGGATATTCACCATATGTGGCAAACGATTATACATATACAGATGAGCAAGAAGATATCTACAATTATTCAAATGATGTAATGCCAATGCAGCAAATGCAAGACCTAACACCTTTTTATCCAGAGATATATAAAATAATATATCCCATGGTTTGCAAAGTGTGTAATTCAAATTCAAACAAAGATCTTACAAAAGACTTATTAGATCAAATGACAGATGAAATATATAAAAATGTTGAACCAGATGAAGATGAACAATGTCCTACAAGAACTCAAACTCCACTTAAAAATGGTGATGTAAGAAATCCAAATGCAAAAGAGCCAGAAACACAGAAAAAAGAAACAAGACAAACTAATTTTTTACTTAGAGACTTGATTAAAATATTATTATTAAGAGAATGGGGCAGACCAGGAAGACCGCCTATAAGACCACCTTTCCCTCCGGGAGGAAGACCACCTATGGGTCCAGGGATTCCACCACAAAGACCAGGTAACGGAAGACCACCTATGGGACCTCCACAAAGACCAAGATATTTTTAAGGTAAAGAGACAATTAATTTTGTCTCTTTTATGCATATTTTTCTAAAAAGAATACAAAATAAATTTATATTAAATTTATTTAGGAGGAAAAATATGAAAGTAAGAGAATGTATGTGTAATGAAGTGGCTTGTGTTAATCCAAATTCAACAATAAGTGATGTTGCTAAATTAATGCTTGATAGACACGTAGGTTGTATACCAGTATGCGATAACGATAAAGTTGTTGGACTAGTGACTGATAGAGACCTAATATTAAGAAGTTTAGCTTGCGAAAAAGATATTAAGAAGACTCCAGTAAGTGAAGTAATGACTACAAAGGTTTTTAATGTATCTCCAGATGCAGAAGTATCAGAGGCAAGAAAAATAATGTGCGACTGTCAAATAAGAAGAGTTCCTGTTATAGAAAACGATATGCTAGTTGGAATAATAACACTAGGAGATTTAGCTAATAATCAAAATGTTACATCACAAGAAGTTTCAGATACAGTAGAAGGGATATGTAAATGTCATCAGAATTCTAAAAATGCAGAATAGATTTGCAAACATTAACATAAAATGGTATAATATATTTAATGATACGGCATTGCTGTATTAAATAATCATTAAGGAGGTACTCAGTCATTATGAGTACTACATTTGAATTTATGAAATTCTCAGCAATTAGAATTTCTGAAGCCATTTGTGTGGATGATGGGAATGGAAATTCATCTATGTTTCATCCTGAGTGGTGGAAGTTAAGAGAAGGAAGATTCAATATAGATGGTAAAGCTATCTGTTTCATTGAGGGAAAATGTTTATATGTACTCCCTAATTGCAGTGAATATGAAGAGATTCTTATCTATAATGGTTTTCTAAGAGATGAGGAAATGTATGTTCCGTTTTCATCTGGCTCTTTTCCTGTAAAGGAAAAGAGAAAATGGCTTTCAATGTTGTCTGAAACCACAGCAGAAATGGCAATTTAAATTCACACAAAAATCCAGTTAAAACTGGATTTTTGTGTGAATTTTTATCTAAAAATACATAATGATAAAATTTATTATAATATGAATTTTAGAGAAAGTTCATACTATGCACTAATTGCTAAAAAATAGCAGAAGTAAAGTTTTTAACATTTTTGTAGTTACACAAAAAACCAACTATTAATGTTGCAGGATTAATTCAAACAAACAACAATTTATCTTATTCTTAATCTTCAACGAATAATTACCTTATTTTTACATATACTTATAGTACAAGCTAATTTAATGTAAGGAGTGTATGATGTCTTGGTAATTGATATGGGATATTTTACAAAGGTTTTTAGAAAAATCCTGATATTAGTAATTAGTCTAATTGCTATATATTTATCATTTAAACTAGCTTTATTTTATCTACCTTTTTTAATAGGGTTTATAATATCACTACTTATTGAACCACTAATAAAGTTTATAAATAAAAAAACAAAATTCACAAGAAAGGCAAGTGCAATTATAGTTATGCTATGTATATTTAGTATATTAATAGCAGTTATTGTTTTTGGAACAATAAGTTTAATTACTGAATCATCTAATTTATTACAAAGTTTAAACATATATTTAGAAAAAATATATAATCAAATACAAAAATATATTGATGGCATAGAATTTGATAGTATAGCAATACCTAATCAGGTAATATCAATTCTACAAAATTCAACAAACAATCTTTTAGATTTTGTAAGTAAATGGGTTAGTAATTTTTTAACTTCTGTTTTGCAAAGTATTACAGCTTTACCAATAATAGGTATATATATTGCAATTACTATACTTTCAACATATTTTATATGTGCAGATAAGTTATATATATTAGATCAATTAGAACATCATTTTCCTAGAATATGGGTTAAAAAATTTGGAATACATTTAAAAAAATTAATAGCAACACTAGGAGGATATTTAAAAGCAGAAGCAACATTAATATTAATATCATTTATAGAAGTACTTGTTGGATTATATATTTTTAAGTGGATAGGATTAAATGTTGGATATCCACTTCTTGCGGCACTTGGAATTGGTTTTGTAGATGCACTTCCAATACTTCGGTTCTGGAACGGTAATGATACCTTGGGCAATAATATCAGCAGTTAATGGCGATTTAAAACTAGCAGTTGCATTATTTGTTTTATTTACGATAGTAATGATTGTTCATCAGTTATTAGAACCAAGAATTGTAAGTGGTCATATAGGTGTACATCCAATATTTACTCTCATTGCTATGTATACAGGATTTAGATTATCGGGAGTAATAGGATTATTTATTGGACCAATTGTTCTAATAATACTTCAAAACGTATTTGAAACGATGATAGATAATGGAATTGTAAAAACTTTATTGGATAGGAAATGATTTGCAAATATTAACATAAAATGGTATAATGTATTTAATGATATGGCATTGCTGTATTAAATAATTATTAAGGAGGGCCCTTGTGATGAGGACAGCTAAGGAAATTCTTGATAAAATCAAGGCCGAAAAGGAAGAAAAAAAGCAAAATATAGAAGAAAAACGGAAGAAGAAAGTAGACGATTTAATAGTTTATCTTTCAGACCTCTCTGAAATGATGTATGAAAAATCTCTTACTGAAATAAAAACAAATATTGACATTAAGGTTGATTCCATTGTACATGAACCAGAGATTAGATGTTGGTTAATTAAAAACGGGTTTGATCTATATGTCAAGTATGGAGATGATTGTAGATATTTCTTGTCTTGTATCAAATGACAGTTTTGCTTTTTTCTCCCAGCAGACTCTTGTTTGCTGGGATTTTCTTTTTTTAAAATATTGCAGAAGTAGGAACGTATGTATCATCTGGAGGATATACATATATGTCATTTTCAGGTTTTTCTATTTGTTTAATCTCATTTACTTGTATAATAGGCATATTTCCGTGATATGAACCTTGACTTATTTCTCCGGTTATTTCAACCCAAGACTGATCAGGAAAATCTTTAGCATTTTTTGAATCACATAAAAAACCTACTATTAACGTTTGCATATCAGAACTTATTATCATATCTCTTGCTAAAACAAATTCAGTTTCTTTAAAATCTAATAGTCTATAAACATATCCTGTAAAACAAATTTTTTTTCCTATATAAGTATCCACATCATCATGAACAGATTTTAATATATTAGTATAATTTTCACTAGTTAAATACATTACATCGGATTCTTTTATATTATCTTTTACTTTAAAACTATTATTATATATTTTATAAGCAGATACAGCAAAATATATAGTTATTGCTATTGCTACAATTATAAGTAAAATTTTTACAAATGATTTTCCATTAAATTTAACATTATATATAAACATAAAATCAATCCCCTCATATAAATTGTTGTTTGTGAGAGGAAAATCCTAGGGACTGTCCCTAAAAATCACCAATTTTGGGGATTTTTGGGACTGTCCTGAATTTTCCGAACATCAAACAAATTACAATTTATATAATAATTCTTTTAAATTATATGTTAAATTCTTGCAATATATGCTAGTTCATGATATATTAATTAAATATTAAAGAAAGAAGGTTAAACGATGGGATTATTAAACAAAATATTTGGTTCATATAGTGATAAAGAAGTGAAAAGGGTAATGCCGATAGTCGAAAAAATAAATAGTTTTGAGAAAGAAATATCACAACTTTCTGATGATGAATTAAAAAATAAAACAGTAGAATTTAAAGAAAGACTATCAAAAGGAGATACCTTAGATGATATACTTCCGGAAAGCTTTGCAGTAGTTCGTGAGGCATCGAAAAGGGTTCTTGGAATGAGACATTTTGATGTTCAATTGATAGGTGGAATTATTCTTCATCAAGGAAGAATTGCGGAAATGAAAACAGGTGAAGGAAAAACTTTAGTTGCAACATTACCTGTGTATTTAAATGCATTATCAGGTAAAGGTGTTCATGTTGTAACAGTAAATGACTACTTAGCAAAAAGAGATAGTGAGTGGATGGGAAAACTATATAAATTTTTGGGACTAACAGTTGGGCTAGTAATTGCAGGCATGGATAATAACAAAAAGCAAGAGGCATATAGCTGCGATATTACTTACGGTACAAACAATGAATATGGTTTTGATTATTTAAGAGACAATATGGTTATATATAAAAATCAGATGGTTCAAAGACCACTAAATTATGCAATAGTGGATGAGATAGATAGTATATTAATAGATGAGGCCCGTACACCTTTAATTATATCTGGAACAGCTGATGAATCATCTGTTTTATATAAACAAGCAAACGATTTTGTTAAAAGATTAAAACCAAAAGTTTTAGTTGAGGAAGACGTAAAAGATTTTGACCAAGCAGAAGATAATGAAAAATATGATTATATAGTTGATTTAAAAGCAAAATCGGCATCTCTTACACAGAAAGGAATTAAAAAAGCAGAGGATTTCTTTAAATTAGAAAATTTAAACGATATAGACAACTCAGATATTGTTCACCACATAAATCAAGCACTTCATGCTCATGGAGTAATGAAAAGGGATATAGATTATATAGTAAAAGATGGAGAAGTTTTAATTGTTGATGAATTTACAGGAAGAATTATGTATGGAAGAAGATATAGCAATGGTCTTCATCAAGCAATAGAAGCAAAAGAAAATGTAAAAATTGCAAATGAGTCTAAGACACTTGCTACAATAACATTCCAAAACTACTTTAGAATGTATGATAAACTTGCAGGTATGACAGGTACAGCTATGACTGAGGAATCTGAATTTAGAGAGATATATAATTTAGATGTAATTTCAATTCCAACAAACAAGCCTATGATAAGAATTGATAATAATGACATTATATATAAAAATGAAAATGCTAAATTTAGAGCAGTTGTAGAAGATATTAAAGAGAGCTATAAAAAAGGCCAACCAGTTCTTGTTGGTACAGTATCTATAGAAAAATCTGAAAAACTAAGTAGCATTTTAAAAAGGGAAGGAATAAAACACGAAGTGTTAAATGCTAAATATCATGAAAAAGAGGCTCAAATTATAGCACAAGCTGGTAAATATGGAGCAGTAACAATTGCTACAAATATGGCAGGTCGTGGTACTGATATTATGCTTGGTGGAAATAGTGAATTTTTAGCAAAACAGGAAATGAAAAAACATGGTTTTAGTGATGAATTAGTAGAAGAAGCTACGGCACATAACGAAACTGATGATGAACAAATACTAAATGCAAGGAAAACATTTTCTGAGTATGAAGAAAAATTTGAAAAAGAAATAAAAGATGAGAAACAAAAAGTAATAGATGCAGGTGGACTTAAAATAATTGGTACTGAAAGACATGAATCGAGAAGAATAGATAATCAGCTTCGTGGACGTAGTGGACGTCAAGGAGACATAGGAGAGACGAGATTCTATATTGCTCTTGATGATGATTTAATGAAAATATTTGGTGGAGATATGGTTACATCTGTATATAATACTCTTGGTGCAGATGAGAACATGCCACTTCAAATGGGAATACTTTCTAAGGCTGTTGAAAATGCTCAAAGAAAAGTAGAAGGAAAACACTTTAGTATTCGTAAACATGTTCTTCAATATGATGATGTTATGAATACTCAAAGAGAAATAATATATAAGCAAAGACGACAAGTTTTAGATGGTGAAAATATTCATGATAATATAATAAATATGATAGAAAGTGTAGCTGAAGAAACTGTTTTAAGTCATATATCAGATTCTGAATTTAATAAAGAGGGATTACTTCAAGATACTAAAACAATATTTGGTGTATCTTCTCTAGAAAGTTTAGATTCAAATAATATAAATGAGCAAAAGATTATAGAAGAATTAAAGAATAAAGCATTTGATAACTATGCTAAGAAAGCAGAAGAAATAGGAGAAGAGCAATTATCAGAACTTGAAAGAGTTGTTATGTTAAAAGTAGTAGATCAAAAATGGATGGACCATATAGATGCAATGGATGAATTAAAAGATGGTATAGGTCTTAGAGCCTACGGACAAAAAGATCCAGTCGTTCAATATAGAATTGAAGGATTCGACATGTTTGATCAGATGGTAAATGATATAAAAAATGATGTTGTTAAGATTTTATTGAATATTAATAGAGTTCAAAAGTTAGAGAGAAAGCAAACAGTAAAAATAACAAAACAAGGACTACAAGAAGCAGCAGAAAGCCTTAGAGGGGATATACCAAAAGAAAGCAAAGAAGTTACTCATACACCAGTTGTTAACAATGGGCCAAAAGTTGGGCGAAATGATCCTTGTCCATGTGGAAGTGGGAAGAAATACAAGAACTGTTGTGGAAAAAACGCATAAATAAAGGGTTTGCAGAT
>CANQIC010000025.1 GCA_947623865.1 uncultured Clostridia bacterium
GAGTATTAAAATTCAGATATAACTTACAAATATTTAATTTTTTTAAAAGTGTCGGACTTCATTTTGAAACTCAGCATTTAATGCTTGATATTTTATGTAAATTCTGCTATAATTTTTTTATACTTTATGTATAAATTTTTTAAAAAGGAGGCCATATATAATGAAATTTTCAAAACTTGCTTTATCTACTAGTAAAAACCGGCTAAATTCAGATGAATGTTTATCACATAGGATTTTACTTCAATCTGGTTTGCTTCGTCGCTATAGTTCTGGTATCTATGGTAATCACAATTTATTAGTTCGCTCTCAAGAGAAAATTAAACAAATTATTCGTTCTGTTTTAGAATCTTATGATTGTGTTGAGGTTTCTCTACCTGCTCTACAACCTAAATATATTTGGGAAGAGTCAGGACGCTGGAATAAGTATGTAGACTCCGGTCAAATGTTTTCTTGTAAGATGTCTAATGGTACATACTGTTTCGCACCAACTGCAGAAGAAGCTATTTTTACATTTGTTAGAGATACTCTAAAATCTTATAAAGATCTTCCTGTTAATCTCTATCAAATTGGTCCTAAGTTTCGAAATGAGCTACGAGCTCGTGGAGGTCTTCTTCGCAGTAAAGAATTTTCTATGATGGATGCCTATAGTTTTCATTCTTCTACCGAGAGTCTTAAAGAAGAATATGCTAAAATGAAAGAAGCATATTTTAAGATTTTCAAAGAAATTGGTTTGAATGTCATTCCAGTTGCAGCAATGAATGGAGATATGGGTGGAAATTTATCAGAAGAGTTTATGTTTATATCTGATGCTGGTGAAGATGTTATACTTGTTGATTCAACAGGTAAAATTGGTTTAAATACTGAATTGCTTGAAATGGAGAATATAGGTGAATATTTACAATCTAACTATGGAATTAAAAATATCGATATGCTCTCACAGAAGCATTGTATTGAACTAGGACACATTTTTCAACTTGGTCAAAGATATTCTACAAGTATGAACGGAACTTTTCAGGATAGAAATAATAATTCTATTCCATATTTTATGGGTTGCTATGGTATTGGAATTAGCCGAACTTTGGCTGCCATATGCGAGCAAAATTGTGATAAAAACGGATTAGTTTGGCCGGAAAGTATCACTCCTTATGCTGTCTATATTGCTTATAGCATTGATAAACATGAGGAAGCTTTTAATCTTTATTCTACATTAGTTAATGAAAATGTAGAAGTGCTCATTGATGATAGAGATTTATCACTTGGAGCAAAAATTAAGGACTCCAAATTACTTGGTATTCCTTATATGGTTATTATTGGTAATAAAGCAAAAAGTAACATATATGAAATTGAAACCCGAGTAAACGGGCAAAAATCACATATGTCACTTGAACAATTACTTAATCTTTTTAAGTAATTTTGGCCCTTGCTCCTAACGTATTATTTTATGTTAGGAGCATTTTTTTATAAATAGTCGTAAAATTTTATCCAATTTTTAAGGACAGGTCATTTTTTATGTTTTTTGACCTGTCCTTAAATTTTCTATTTATTTATTTTTTCTTCTAACCAATTTTCTAATTCATCTATTTTTATTCTTACTTGTTCCATTGTATCTCTATCTCTTATTGTAACTGAATTATCATTTTCTGTTTCAAAGTCTACTGTTATACAATAAGGTGTTCCTATTTCATCTTCTCTTCTATATCTTTTTCCTATACTTCCTGCTTCATCATATTCACACATAAATTTTTTTGATATTTTATCAAATACTTCATTTGCTTTTTCACTTAATTTTTTAGAAAGTGGTAAAACTGCTGCCTTATATGGAGCAATGCTTGGATGTAAATGTAAAACAGTTCTTGTATCTCCTTCTGCTATTTCTTGTTCTTCATAAGCATCGCATAAAATAGTTAAGAATATTCTATCTACACCAACAGCTGGCTCTACACAGTATGGAACGTATTTTTCATTCGTTTCTGGGTCTAAATATGTTAAGTCTACTTTAGATGCTTCCATGTGTCTTGATAAATCATAATCTGTTCTATCTGCAATTCCCCATAGTTCTCCCCATCCAAATGGGAATAAATATTCTATATCTGTTGTTCCCTTACTATAAAAAGAAAGTTCTTCTTTAGAGTGTTCTCTCATTCTTAGGTTTTCTTCTCTTATTCCTATTCCTATTAACCAATTTTTACAGAACTCTTTCCAATATTCGTACCATTCTAAATCAGTACCTGGTTTGCAGAAAAACTCTAATTCCATTTGCTCAAATTCTCTAGTTCTAAATATAAAGTTACCTGGCGTAATTTCATTTCTAAATGAACGCCCCATTTGTCCTATTCCCATTGGAAGTTTTCTTCTTGTTGTTCTTTGTACATTTTTAAAATTAACAAACATTCCGCTGTGCTGTTTCTGGTCTTAAGTATACTTCTGATTTTGCATCTTCTGTTACTCCCATAAATGTTTTAAACATTAGATTAAATTTTCTTATTTCGGTAAAATTAACTTTTCCACAGTTAGGACATTCTATATTATTTTCATTAATATATTCAACTAATTGTTCATTTGTCCATCCATCTAATCCAGAAATATCTTTTCCTTGTTTGAATCCCCATTCTTCGATTAATTTATCTGCTCTATGTCTTGTTTTACAAGCTTTACAATCTATAAGTGGATCACTAAATCCACCAACATGACCTGTTGTTACCCAAACTTCTGGATTCATAATTATTGCTGCATCTATACCTACATTATATTTAGATTCCTTTATAAATTTTTTCCACCACATATCTTTTATATTTTTTTTCATTTCAGCACCTAGTGGTCCGTAATCCCATGAATTTGCAAGTCCTCCATATATTTCTGAACCCGGATATATAAATCCTCTATTTTTACAAAGTGATACTATTTTATCCATTGATTTATCTGCCATTTTTACTTCCTCCTTTATTTATAATATTACTTATCTTTTTTATTGGTTTTATTTAAAGACAAGATTATATTTTCACCTTTATCAATTATTGATGTTATTTCTTTATTTTTGCAATATTAATGTACTTACTTTATCAAAATAAGGTTTAAAAGTCAATATTTAGATTGCGATTACCCCATTACATTAAAATTATATAGATGTTTTCTTTATTATTTTCTAATTTGTTTTACATATTGTTAGAAATAAAACAAGCACCTTAGATTTATTTCTAAGTCTAAGGTGCTTATTATTATTTTATTTGCCATACATCTCCCACTTTGTCTCCAATTTGGATATCAGAGTTTAAAGTAATTACGGGACGCACACGATAGTTGTCTCCGTAGCACTCAGTTTGAGACTTGTATAGCTTACTAGCACGCACGTCACCCCAATTCACATCGCATATACGAAAATATGCAGAATTTTCAGTTGCTTCTATGCAACGAGATGAAAGCCAATATGCATCATAGTCTTCTCCTATAAATATGCTGTGGTATATTTTATTTTTCCAATCAGTTTTTTCCATGATTTTATTCCAATACGTATGAGTTATTTTCATTTTGTTTTCTGCTTGTTTTTCTTCTGTTTGTTTTATTGGTTCTTTTTGCTCACTTAAATCATATTCTGTTCCTTGATTGTCATCTACCCATCCTGTTTTCTCTTTTGCAAATATTTCTGGGTAATATTTGTTATTACATTCTTTTGTTCCTCCATATTTTCCCGTATCTACATATTGGTTTTCATATTGTGTATAATCAAATTGTTCTTTATTAATTTTGTCTTTTATATCTTCTATCTTTAAGTTTTGGGCTGTTCCTTTGTTAGTTGAATATAGAGTGCTACATATTTCATCTAGTAAATATACTGCATTATTATATCCGTTATATCCATATAAATATACTGCTGATTCCGTTGGCCTTTCACTTATTAATCTTAGGTTTCCATTCTTTGTATCTAGTACTCTCCACTTTAAATCTGTTTCTTGTCTTATTTGATTTTTTGTATTGTATTCTGCTGTTTCTTCATTTTTTGCTTCTTTCAATCCTGAATATTCCTGCAAGTCTTTAATGATTTGTGTATTTTCATCTACTGTTACTGGATTTACTTGTAATATACTTTCATAATTTACATAGTCTCCTATTTGCAATGTTACTTTTCCATCTGTTATACTTCCATCTTTATTTTGCTTCCATTTAACATCTTTTACTATTCCATTTTCTATTATAAATAAGTTCCCTTTTTCACTTTCATATATTCCTTCTTCTTCTGAAAAACCATCAGGTAAATTATCTTTTAGTTTATCTAACTCTAAAGTTCCCTGATTATTGTATGTACTCCATACTGCAACTTGTAACTCTTCTCTATCTATCTCTTTCTGTGCTTGTTTTGTAGCTTCTTTTGCTTTACTAAATAATCCTCCTTGAAGGGATACATTTATTGTTACCCCTACCAATATTAACATTACTATTATTGTTATTATTAAAGCTATTAAGGTAATACCTCTATCAGAGTTATAAATTAAAGCTATTTTAGCAGTTTTTTTCTCTTTTAGTTTTATATTTTTATTCATTTGTTTATTTATCCTTTCTTTTGTTTTATTTGTTTTTATAATTCATGATAATCTGTATAATTATATATCTACATTTTACTTATGTTTATTATAATTTATATACTTTATTTTTGCAATATTTTTTTGCAACATTTTTCAATATTTGATTTATTATTTACATATTACGTATAATCATAGTTAATCTATACTATTTAATTTGTATTGTTACAATTTTATTTCAAAACAATAACGTTAATATTACATTTTTTTGTGTTTATGTAACTTTTTTGTAACATTTCGTTCATATTTTTATATTACTGTGGATATTGTGGATAACTTTGTGAATAACGTTTATATTAGACTTTAAAAGGTATTACTTATTAACATGCAAAACACTTATTCTGTATATTATTATACTTTTACAATTATTTACAATAATTATGTGCACAGTATATTTGTTTGTTTTTTATCCTGTATGCCATTTGTTTCAAGCCTTACATTGTTTTTGTTTGTTAGGCAAAAAAACAATGAGTATATTTTTATACTCATTGTTTTTTATTAGATAAAATCGTTATTTGTATTCTATTTAATTACTAAAAAAATTATTGTGCAAATTATTTCTACTATTAATATCAATGGAAATCCTATTACAAATCTAGGTTTTTGTGTTTTATGTCTAAATGTATACATTCCTGCAATTCCACCAATACCTCCTCCTAATAAAACTAAAGTAAATAAGGTAGATTCTTTGGTTCTCCATTTTCCCCATTTTGCTCTTCTTTTATCTATATACATTGCTAAAAAGCTTATTAAATTAATTATTAACAGATATATTAAAATGTTTTTTATAGTAAACAAATTTTCCATTTTTCCCTCCAATGATATAATTTTTTCTTTTAGTATCAAAATATTGATATATGATATTTTTAAGATTTTATTTTATACATGTATTTAATAAATATTATAAGATATAGTAAAGCTATAATAAATCCTCCTATTACATCTGTAGCATAATGAACCCCTAGATAGATTCTACTTATACCTATAAACAATATTAAAAAGCTTAAAAATGCTATTGATAAGTATTTTACTTTCTTGTTTTTGATATTTATATAAATTAAATATATTAAAAATCCATAAAATCCCATTGAAACCATAGAATGCCCACTAGGGAAACTATATCCATCTTCTAATACTAATCTTAATACAGTTGGTCTTTGCCTTCCTATAATTAATTTTAATATCCTATTTAGCAAAAAAACTAGAACAAGATTTAAAGATATATATTTTGAATCCCTTTTATTTTTTAGTATTATAAAAAATCCTATTGTTAGAGTTATTAGTGTTACTGCTGAACCTAAGTAGGATACAAATATCATAATAGCTGTTACATTTGAACTCATTAAGTGTATTATTAAATTGTATAAACTTTCATCTATTGACTTAATTATATGCATTTATTAATTACCTCATTTAGTTTTAATGTATAGTACAAACTTGAGTTGGAATATTCTTTGGTTTATAATTATAAGAACTTGTTTGCCATAAATCACTATTTCCTACATATTCTCCTCTTCCATATACACTTCTTGTACTTGGACAATTAGGATTTGCAAGCAGTCCACTTTCTCTACATACTTCTGCATAAGAATGATATGGACATGTTTGTACAGGTTCAGTTCCTTTTACAAAAAATTCTGTATATGATGTTCCATATCGTCTGCAATATCTTGATGCTAAAAATCCAGATTTTTTACATACTTCTACTTCTACCACATTTTCTGGTTTTGTTTCATAAAAAGTTTTTGGTTCTAAGCCTTTATGCACTGCCCTCATTACTCCTGTCCATATTTGTCCTGCCGGATTTGTTGCCCATCCTCTTATAGTTGCATTATTATCATATCCATACCATACAGTAGCTGTATAATATGGTGTAAATCCACAAAACCATCTATCATAGTCATTATTTGTAGTTCCAGTTTTTGCCCCTACGCTCATTCCTTCTACTGTACAATTTGTCGATGTACCAGTTTTTACTGGTTGAGTTAAAATTTCTTTTACAACATATGCAGCTTCTTTAGATATTACTTGTGTTTTTGTTGGATTTGCTTCTAATACAATATTACCTTTTGAATCTACAACTTTAGTGTAAAATGTTGGTTCTATATATAATCCATCATTTGCAATTGCAGAATATGCTCCTGCCATTTGTAGAGGAGTTACACCATGTGTTAATCCTCCAAGTGCTAATGGAAGTACATTATCATTTACTTCATCTATAGAGGTTATACCTGCACTTTTTAAGAATTTAATTGATTCTCCAGGTGTAAGTAAGCACATTGCTTTTACCATTGGTATATTTTGAGAGTATGCTATTGCATCTCTTACTGTTATTAATCCTTTATATGTATATCCATAATTCTTAGGGTTATATGTACCGTTATTAAAACTTGTAGGATTATCATCAAAAACAGTTGCAGCAGTAATTATCCCTTTATCAATTGCTGGAGCAAGAACAGATAAAGGTTTCATTGAAGATCCTGTTTGTCTCGTAGCATCTGTTGCTCTATTAAAACCAAATGCAGTTGTTTTTTTATCAAATCCACTACATATTGCAAGAACGTATCCTGTTTTATGATCCATTAGTACCATTGCTGCTTGTGATGATTGTATATTTCCGTATTGATCATATGCAGTAGTTCTATATTTTTCTTGATTAAACTCGTTTTGCATATTTTCCTGCATTGTTGGATCTTGAGTAGTATATATAGTAAAACCTCCACTAAACAAATACAGTTTAGCTTGCTCATATGTCCAATTATGTAACTCTTGCAATTCACCTATTATTTGATTTAAAGCTGCATCAGTATGATATGAAAATACTGTTTGTGGAAATGCTCCTTGTTTAAACTTTAATCCTTCATCCACTTCATTTAATGCTTCTATATATTCTTGTTCTGTTTTTATATTACCTAATTCATACATTTTTTTTAAAACTGTTTTTGTTCTATATTTTATAGTTTGCAATACTTCTTTATTATCTTCTACAAATGGATTATATAAATTAGGTGAATGATTTATTCCTGCTAAAAATGCACATTCAGCTAAATCTAAATCTTTTGCATCTTTGCTAAAATAGTAATTTGAGCCTTTTTGTACTCCATATACTGTATCTCCTAAAAAAATTAAATTTAGATATAATTCTAATATTTCTTCTTTTGACATCTCTTGTTCAACATAATATGCTCTTACCATTTCTCTTACTTTTCTTTGCCATGTATCTTCTTTTTCTTGTGTCAAATTCTTAACTAACTGTTGTGTTATTGTGCTTCCTCCAAATGGCGATTCTCCTTTATTTTTAACATAAGTATATGTAGCCTTTAGCGTTCTTTTTATATCAACACCTTTATGCTCATAAAATCTTTCATCTTCAATTGATATAAATGCTTTCGGCAAATATTCAGGCATTTCACCTATAGATATACTTTCTCTATTTTCATTTCCATTTAAAATTCCGAGTGTATTTCCTTTCATATCTTTTACAATTGAATTCTCATATTTTATTGCTAAATCATTTTTACTTAATTTAGCATCTTTAGATATATTATATATTTTGTATGATATATACCCACCAACTGCAAGTATAAGAAGGAACAAGATTAAAAGAGTAATAAAAAAGACTTTTATTACTTTTCTTAATTTAGGATGTTTTCTTTGTTTTTTATTTTTTCTTTTCCCTTTTATTTGATATGTCTGTGCTTCATCAGATTGTATTTGTCCATCTCCTGTTATAAACATACAAATTCCTCCATTTTTATCTTTTTATATTATATTACATTAAATATATATTTTTCAATAAATCTGTAAAAATTTGTTGTAAAAATGAAAAGATAATGGATAACTTCCACTATCTTCTCATTTATTCTCTTTATGTGGATAATATTCTATTTTTGTTTTCTATTAAATTATTAATATCTTTATTACAATATAATACACCTTAAATATTAAATTTTTCATTAATATTCAAGGTGTATTATTTATAAATTTTCAATTCAATAATTAATATTTATTGTAAATATATATTAGGATCTACATTTACATTGTCTTTTATAATTTCAAAGTGTAAATGTGGTTCATCTACTATTTCAAATGAAGCAGAATTTCCTACTGTTCCTATACTTTGTCCTTTTTTTACATTTTCTCCTTCTGTTACAAATTCAGTTGTAAGAAGGTTTGAATATACTGTTTTATAGCCATTTACATGTTCAATTACAACTGTTAGTCCATATCTAGGATCATTTTTTATAGATTTTATAGTTCCTTCTTCTGCTGCTTTAACAACAGCTGTTCTTTCAGCCTTTATATCTATTCCTGGATGTGTTATCCATTCTTCTAATGTATCAGAATATATTAAAGAATCTTTAGCAAATCCTCTCATATCTTCTCCTTCCACTGGCATTGCAAATTCTGGATCTTTTACTTCTACTGGCTTAGCATTTGTAGCTTTAGTTTTGTTTTTATCCGAAACTGTATTATCTGTTTCTTTCTTTGTAGAATTATTTGAATTACTGTTGTTTATTATTTCATTTTCTGATTCTATATCATTTATTGCCTCTTCAATGCTTTTTCCAATATCACTACTTGCTTCCTCTATATAATTAGTAGTTTCATTTGAATACTCATCAGCATTAGGAACTAAATCTGCTATCTTCTCTGTTGTTAATGAACTATAACTAGAATTTTTTAATTTGTTATTATATATAACAAAAGTTACAACAAATGTAATAAGTATTACCAGTAATATTCCTCCTGATAAAAATGCTAGATGTTTAAAATTATTATTACTAACTTTTTCTCTTCTTCCTCTTCTCATAAGTGCCTCCTTATTTTTTTCTTTAGTAAAATTATTTCCTTTTTTTTGAAATTTATTCATAAAAACCTTTATTCGAACAATTTAAATATTTTAATTAATTTTCACACTATATCTATAATTTCAACACCTGTATAATAATGCTTTATGATTTCCTCATAATTTTTTCCTTGTTTTGCCATACTGTCAGCACCTGTTTGGCTCATTCCTACACCATGTCCATATCCAATTACATTAAATTTTATATTGTTTTCTTCAATATTTATTTCAAACTTTGCAGATTTTAATCCAAATATATTTCTTATTTCAACTCCAGATAAATTTAAGTTTCCAATTTTAATTGTTTTTACTCTTTCTCCTTCTGTATGTTCTAAAATTTGTATTTGATTATCTAAATTGAAATCTATTTTAAAGTCATTGTGATATTCTTTTATTTTCGATATAAAATCTTCTTTTGATATTGAAACTTCTGAACTATATTGATTATATGCATCTTCACCTGAAGTTTGAACAGCTTGAAGATATGGATAATTGGCTCCTCCCCATACACTACTTGCAGTATCAGTAGTTCCTCCACTATTAGAATGGAAGAATGCATTTATTGGTTTCCCTTCATATGTTATAATTTTCCCTTTTGTAGTATTTATTGCTCTTTCTATTTTTGACCAATTACTTTCTCTTTCTTCCTCATTCCATTTATTAAATCTCTCTTCTTTTGAAATCCACGCTTGACAACATTTAGAGTCATCACAAACATCTGCATTTTCATGTTTGCTACCATTTATAATTTTATAAATGGTATATGTTCTTGCAACAACTGCTTGAGCTTTTAATGCTTCTTCTTCAAAATTTGCTGGCATTTCACTAGATACAACTCCTAATAAATAAGTATCTAAATCTAATTCTTCTACATCTCCTGTATCACTATGTAATAACTTTATTTTGTTATACTTCCCATAATCATATGTTTCTATATTATCTTCCTTTTCTACTGATATAGTTTCTTTTACAGACTCTTTTTTCGTAAATAAAATAGGTATTAAAAAACATATTAACACCAAACATAATATATATATAAATGTTTTTTTCATATAACACCAATCTTTCTTATTAAAAAAAGGAACACTATCCCCTTTTTCTCATATTTATATATTCTATTATTAAAAATATTATCCTTTGGTGAAATTTAGGAGCTTTTGTCCAAATATAGTGATGTACAATAAAAAAAGAAAAATGTCTTTGTCACACTTTTCTTCTTACAATTTGAGCTTCCCCGATTATAAGGAGAAAATCTCAAAGGCATAGCAATAATAGCATTTAATATAATAGGAAAGTGGAACTTTCCTATTATATTTTTAAAAAAACACTCTTTACTAGAGTGTTTTATATAAACAAATTTTAATTGATTCCATATTTCTTTTTGAATTTATCTGCTCTTCCACCTGTAGTATCTTTTCTTAAGTTACCTGTCCAGTATGGATGACATTTAGAACATACGTCTACTTTTAAATCTTTTTTTGTAGACCCTACCTCTAATACATTACCACATGCACATGTAATTGTTGTTGTATTATATTCTGGTTGTATATCTTTTTTCATTATGTATTCACCTCTTCCTTTGCTAATTAAAAAAATCTTTATCTATTTTAACATACTTTTTTTTATTTTGCAAACTTATTTTAAAATTTAATAAATAAATTTAATTATTTACCAAATTCAGTTACTGTTTGTATTTGCTGTTTTATATTACTTATCGCTTTATCAAAAGATATTTTATTTACTAGTTTAAAAACTATATTCCACAAACAAGCTATAATCAAAATTATTAAACCTATTCTTTTCCATACTTTTTCTAACATTTTTTTCTCCTAAAAATAAACTTACTACATAATTAATTATACTATATTTTAAACTTTTGTCAATATTTATATATGTTTTGGATATACTATTGTTTGAAATAACAAATACATTTTATAAGGAGTTTATTATGAAAAAATTTTTACTTATTATATTTGTTTTATCTTTTTGCTTAAGTGGTTGTGATAATAATGAAAATACGTCAAATAATGAAGATTCAAATACCTATAATTATACTGCATCTAGGACTACTACTTTAGATAATAGCAATTATAATGATGATTATAATAATACAAATGACGATATTAATACTGAAAGAGATCTTTCATCATTCTCTACAAAAATATATACTCCAAATGATAAAGCCAGACAAAATAATATACAAATTACATGTTCTAAACTTAATGGAACTATTGTTAAACCTCGGAGAAACATTTTCTTTTTGCAATACAGTAGGAAAAGCCACCTCTGAAGCAGGATACCAAAAAGCCGATATTTTTGATAGTGATGGTAATGTTACAAAAGGTTATGGTGGTGGCAACTGCCAAATAAGTAGCACTTTATACAATGCAGTACTTGCTCTTCCTAGCCTTAGTATTGTAGAAAGACATGAGCATAGTAAAAAAGTGTATTATGTTCCTGTTCGGAAAAGATGCTGCAGTAGCTTATGGTAGCATAGATTTTAAATTTAGAAACGATTATGACTATGATATAAAAATATATTCTTCAGCAGATAATAATAATATCTATATTAGTATTGTTAAACCTTAATTTTATATTCTAAATCTTCTCCTAAATGCATAAGTATTTACTAATACTTGTGTTTTAGGAGGTTTATTATATGTTTTTAAAGAAATTCAAAAATTTGATATATATTATTTTATTTATATTTATATTTAACTTCTTACTTCCTCTTTATGCAAATGCTATTGATAAAGATAGTATTTATGTTTGGTCCAATGATTCATCTTCTGTTTCGACTTCTACTACTCCAAATGTAGAAGATACAGAAGATAATAATAACTCGGATAATTCTGGTAATTTTTTAGGAATTTCATCTGGAAGTGCAATTTTAATGGATCAAAAAACAGGAAGTGTTTTATATGAGTATAATGCTCATGAACAATTAAGACCTGCTAGTGTTACTAAAGTAATGACACTTCTATTAATTATGGAGGCTCTTGATAATGGTATTATAACTTTGCAAGATAATGTTCCTTGTTCTGAAAAAGCAAGCTCAATGGGAGGATCTCAAATTTGGCTTGATACAACTGAGAGTCTTACAGTGCATGAAATGTTAAAAGCCATTTGTGTTGTTTCTGCAAATGACTGTTGTATGGCAATGGCTGAATATATTGCTGGAAGTGAAGAATTATTTGTAGAACAAATGAATAAAAGAGCTAAAGAATTAGGAATGAATGATACTTGCTTTAAGAATTGTCATGGTATAGATGAAGATGGTCATGTAACTTCTAGTTATGATATTGCATTAATGTCAAGAGAACTTATAACTAAACATCCTAAGATTACTGAATATACAACAATTTGGATGGATAGTTTAAGAAATGGTGAATCTGAATTGGTAAACACTAATAAATTAATAAGAAATTATGATGGTGCAACTGGACTTAAAACTGGTTCCACATCAACAGCACTTTTTAATTTATCTGCAACAGCAACACGTGATAATCTTTCTTTAATTGCAGTAATTATGAGGGGTGAAACATCAAGTATCCGTTTTGAAGAAGCACAAAAACTCCTTGACTATGGTTTTAGCAATTTTGAATATGTAGAATGTTCTAAAAAAGATGATGTCATAAAAAAAGTAAATGTAGATAAAGGTGTGTTCACAACTGTAGATGCAATTTTAGAATCTGATAGTGGCTGTTTAATACAGAAAGGAAAGTCTAAAGCTATATCTTCAAATATAACATTAGACGACAGTATAGCTGCTCCAATTTCAAAAGGTCAAAAATTAGGTGAAATAACTTATTCAATTGATGGTAAAGAAATATCAAAAGTAAATATTGTTGCAAAAGAAGATGTAAAAAAATTAAATTTAGTAAATATGTATACTAGAGCTGTTGAAAATTGGTTTACTTTGCTAAGATAAATTGTTGGTTGTATGAAATGGGTGAAAAAGGGGCCAGGCCCCTTTTTCACCCATTTCATACAACCAACAATTTATCTGTTTTAATCATCTTGGTCATCCGTTTCATTATATTCAAATTCATAAGTATAATCTTTTTCTTTATTATCTTTTTTTTGTTTATTATTATCTTCTTCATTATTATTTATATCTTCTTTCTCCGAATCACATTTTACTTTTATATTAACATTTTTATTCATAACTTGGTTTACCTTTTCAAATAAATCAGGTACATAGTCTAATAATCTATCTATGGCTGATGAGTGATTTACTGGAAGAAGCTTTACATTTCCTTCTTGAACTACTAAAAATGCAACTGGATTTATACTCACTCCAGCTCCACTTCCTCCTCCAAATGGTAACTTATATTGAACCATTTCTTCCTTTTCTTTTCTATTATATTCATCTATAGTTTCTTCATTAAATTCACTGCCTCCTGCTGCAAATCCAAAACATACTTTTGAAATAGGTATAATAACTATATTGTTATTTGTTTCTATTGGATCTCCAATTATTGTATTTACATCAACCATATCTTGAATACTGCTCATTGCTGCAGACATAAGCCCCTCTATTGGATGTTCTCTCATCATATACTACACTCCTTTTCTTTATTAACATATATATTACATTCATAATATGTACAATTTTTATATCAATTATACAGTTTAGTTCAATTTTAAGTCTTGGTTTGTATTCATATATCGGAGTTATTATATATTTATACTTGTTTTTACTGTATTTTTTAATACTTTTTGCTAGTACTATCGAAATAATTGTTGCAATTGCTACTACAGCGAAAGATGTAAATATACTACTTGATGTGCATATATCCATATATAAAATCAGTCTTTTTACTTCTATATCTAATTCTTTAATATATTTTATATTATCTTTTTTTAATATTTTTTTTCTGTTTTTTAATAAAATACTTTTAATATTATAGCTTTTATTTAATTTTTCAAATATTTTACTTTTTAAAACTTTTGACCTTTTTATTTTATCTATTTTTTCACTATCTATTTTAATCTTAATCCATGTGATTTTATCAAATAATTTTAATCTTATATAAAATAAATAATCTTCCAATTTTTCATATTTTGCATTATTAGTATTAAAACATAGTTTATTTATTTCTACTTCTATATTTGATAACAAAAGTAATAAAAATAATGATGTTATTAAAAATAATATTATTAAAAATATAAAAAATATTACCATAATTTTCTCCTATAATTTTAATAATATTGTTCCCAATATTTGGATTATATATTCAAGAAAAAAGTGAAACAAATCAACAGATTTGTTTCACTAGAGATACATTTATCCCTTTTGCTCTTTTTTTAGAAAAGTGGAATGTCTTTTTTTATTTTCTCCATGAATTTACTAATCAATGTATTGTAAAGTAAACTTTCTACATTGTCAGTAATAATCTTAATTTCAATATCAAATTTTGGAATACAAAGTATAAATTTCCCTATCTTAGAATATAATTCTTTAGATGCTTCAGATAATAAATAGAAATGGCTTTCTGAAACCTCTGCAGTCTCTATTGTAACAGATTTTGGAGTTACCTTTTTTATTCCATTTTTATCTTCTGTCAATAATAGTTTTAAAAATGGGCCATAAAAGTCCATTTTTCTATATTCAATTTCTTTACTTTTACCATACTCATCTTTTTTCCATTCATTTTCCAATGATAACATTCTCTCACCTCCTTATGTCATTTTCATTTTGCTTTGAGAATGTTTCTAAAATAAGAGCAATAAAATAAATTAAGGTATAAATATAATACCTTACTAAATATAATAGCACTATTAACATAAAAAAGCAAGATTAATTTCTTGCTTTTTCTACTGTGATATCACCGAATATCTTTTCTTGCTCTGCTTTTACCTTATTTCTTCTTGTTAATTCTAATAAACCTGTAAATGCTGTTACTGTTTCGAGTCTTGTATATTTTTTTGTTTTGCATAATTTATTAAATATAAACCTAGGTTTTTTCATTAACTCTTTAAATATATCCTTAACTTTACTACTTACTGTAACAGTCTCTGTTATTGCAATTTTTTCAATATTAGTAGCATTTACATTTACTTTTTCTTTATTTCTTTCTAATACCTTTTTATATGATTCTTTTATCAATTCACTAGAATATTTTTCTTCTAATTTTCTTTTTGGAAGTTCAATTTTTTCTGGTAATTTATAGAATCTCTTAGAATATACAATAAATTGCTCTTTTAATTTTTTTGATATTTCTTTATATTTTTTATATTCAATAATTCTATGTATTAATTCTTCTTCAGTAAGTTCAGCTTCATCTTCTACTTGCTTTGGAAGTAAACTTTTTGATTTTATAAATAAAAGCGTTGATGCCATTAAAACAAATTCACTTGTAACATCTAAATTTAATTCTTTCATTGCATTTATGTATTCAATATATTGATCTGTTATTTTAGTAATATTTACTTCATGTATATCCATTTTGTTTTTATCGACTAAATGACATAATAAATCAAGTGGTCCTTCAAAATTATCTAATCTAATTTCATATTTATTAGTTTCTAATGTTAGAATGTTATTCATCTTTTACTCCTCTATTTCTTGCATAACCATTTTTATACTATCTTCCATATACCTCTTTTTTCTTAAGTAATTTAAAATATCTTCTTTATCTTGTAAGTTTATTTTTTTTATTATAATATTCCTAGCAGATTTCATTTCATAATCTAATAGCATTTCTTTGTTAGTATAAATATAACTATCTACTAAGTCTTTTTTTATTCCTTTAGAAACTAGTTTATATTCTACTTCCTTCATTGATAAATTTTTTAAATTCATATATTCTTTTACAGTTTTTTCTATATATTTTTCATCATTTATATAGTTCAAATCTTTTAATTCATTAATAACATCATTTAGCATTTCGCCTTCGTCTGGTTTAAATTTTTGTCTAACTTCACTTTCAGTTCTTTTTTTGAATAATATATATTTTAATACTTTTGTTTTTAGTTTGTCAAATTCTTCTATATATTCCATTTAACATCTCCAAACGTTTTTAATTTAAATAATAGATAAATTGTAATTTGTTTCATGTTCGGAAAATTCAGGACAGTCCCAAAAATCCCCAAAATTGGTGATTTTTAGGGACAGTCCCTAGAATTTCCTCACACAAATTACAATTTATTCATCTGTTTCTTGATTATATTTATCTATTTTATTATCTCCTAGACTTTTTTCAAATGCTTCTTCAAAATTATCTCTTACTTTCTTCTCTACCTGTTCCATTATATCTGGATTATCTATTAAATATTTTTTTGCATTTTCTCTACCTTGTCCAATTTTTTCTCCATTATAGCTAAACCATGATCCACTTTTTTCTATGATATCTAAATTAACTGCCATATCTAAGATATTTCCTTCTTTAGATATTCCTTTTCCGTATACAATATCAAATTCTGCTTCTCTAAATGGTGGTGCTACTTTATTTTTTATTATCTTTACTCTTGCCCTGTTTCCTATTACCTCTCCATCTTGTTTGATATTTTCTATTTTTCTAATATCAAGCCTTACAGATGAATAGAATTTTAATGCTCTACCACCTGTTGTAGTTTCAGGATTTCCAAACATAATACCAATTTTTTCTCTCAATTGGTTAATAAATATTATAACTGTTTTGCTTTTATTTATTGCACCTGCTAATTTTCTTAATGCTTGTGACATGAGTCTTGCTTGAAGACCCATATGCGAATCTCCCATATCTCCATCTATTTCTGCTTTTGGTACTAATGCTGCAACAGAATCTACAACTATTACATCTAAAGCACCACTTCTAACTAAGCTTTCTGTTATCTCTAATGCTTGTTCTCCTGTATCTGGCTGAGATACTATTAAATTATCTATATCAACGCCCAAATGTTTTGCATATACGGGATCTAACGCATGCTCTGCATCTATAAAAGCAGCTTCTCCATTCATTTTTTGTGCTTCTGCTATTATATGAAGTGCAAGTGTTGTTTTACCAGAAGATTCTGGTCCGAATATTTCTATTATTCTTCCTCTTGGAACTCCTCCAATACCAAGTGCTATATCCAATCCTAATGCTCCTGTAGGAATTGCTTCTACATTCATTGCTTTGTATTCTCCTAGTTTCATTACTGAACCTTTTCCAAATTGTTTTTCGATTTGTGCTAATGCTACTTCAAGTGCTTTTTTCTTTTCTAAATTTTCATCACTCATCTTTATTCCTCCTCAAAATTTGTGAAGCAAATTTTATACTTTTCATTTTTCAATCTTCACTTATTTGGTCTAATTATAAATTAAAACACCATTTTTCAAACGTATGTTTGCTTTATATTATATATGATAAATTTATTTTGTCAAGTATTTTTTTAATTTTCTTATTTAATATTATTCAACTTTGTACCAATTGTCAATATTATAATATATATTATACCAATTTCCACTTAAATCTCCCTTTAAGTCCCTATTTGATAATATAAATATGCTATTAAAGTATAAGCTAATAAATGGTACATTTTCTTTATATATTTCCTCAAGTTTTATATATTTTTCTTTTAAAGCTTCTTCTTGATTATCTATATTTTTTATTTCATTTAATATGTTATTTATCTCTTCATTATCAGAATTGGATAAATTATTAGCATTAAAATATGTTTCTACATTTGGATTGTTAGATATGACTTTTCCTGTTAATATCATATCATAATTTTTATTTTGTATATAATTGTTAAATTGATTATTACTTGCTGTTATAACATCTATTACTATACCTATTTCTTCTAATTGTTCTTTTATATTCTCTGCAACTTTTACTCTTAGTTCATTTTCTTTGTTTACAAGTAATCTCAATCTTAGATTTCTGTAATTTTTATTCCAAATATTATTTTTTAATATCCATCCATTTTCTATTAAAGTGTTTTTTGCTTTATTTACACCATTTTCTGTTCTTGTTTCTGTATTATATAAATAGCTTCCATACTCTAATGGAAAGTCACAAATGCTATATTTATTATTATATATATTATAATTAATCTGATTTTTATCTATTGCGTAACTGATTGCCTTTCTTACTTCTTTATTACTTAATATCGAATTTTTGCTGTTTAAAATTAGATAATCAAATTCTCTATTAGCATATTGGTTAACATTATATCCAATGCTTCCAACATATTCTTCATATGCTATATTATCTGTTACCATAAAATCTATTTCTTTTTTCATTAGCGACACATATAAATCTTTTGCTGTCTGTTTTAATATTAAATTTATCTTTGTAATTTTTGATGGATTTTCAATATTAGATTTTTCTATTAAAACATTATTATCTTCTATTTTTGTTATTTTGAATTTACCTGTTCCTACTGGTATAAGCGTTTTTGAATTAAAATTATTTTCATCATATGAGTGACTTGCAAGTATTGGTATGCACATCATGTATTCAAAAAAATCAACTTTTTGATTTAAAATTATTTTTATAGTATAATCATCAATCTTTTGTAACTCATTTATATCTTTGACATTATCTTTATATATGGAAGTTATGTTGTTGTTTTTTAAATTATTTATTGTAAACATTACATCTTCTGCTGTAAATTTATTACCATCATGCCAATATACATCATCTTTTAGTTTCACTATATAAGTAGTATCATTTATTTTTGAGAATTCTTTTGCTAATTTATTTTCTATTTTAAAATCATATGTTATATCTACTAATGGTTCAAATATAAGTTTGTCTATATATTGAATATCTCTATTTTTACTAAGTATTGGATTCATAGTGTCATATTTACTAATTCCTATATTTATATCTGTAATCATATTAACTTCAAGTTCACCATTTTCTGTAGCATATACCTGCTTTTTGCCATCTTTATATAATAAATATATAGCTAGTCCAATTAATAAAATTACCATTGTAAAAAAAATATATTTAATTATATTTATTTTCAATATATTCACCCCTACCAACAAAAAGGGGACTATTTAATCTTTAGCCCCCTTATTTTTATTTATTAAGATGTTTCTCTATTTGGAACAAGAATGCCCACTAGGTACTGTCATCTAATAACCTATTTTCTTGATTCTATTATTAACTTCATTCCAGTTCTATTCTCTCCTTCTACCTCAACATCTGCAAATGCTGGTATACATACTAGGTCAACACCTGCTGGAGCTACGAACCCCCTCGCTATTGCTACAGCTTTCACTGCCTGATTTAGTGCACCTGCACCAATTGCTTGCATCTCTGCTTTGCTACTTTCCTTAACTAATCCTGCAATTGCTCCTGCTACTGAATTTGGATTTGATTTTGATGAAATTTTTAAAACTTCCATTTTTTGCCTCCTAAAATTATTTTTTGTAACTCTATTTTCTGTTTCATTTGTTACTCTATATTTATAATATATTTTATAAATATTGTCTATAATTTTCTGGTAAAAAAAGGAAGTTTTCATCGCGTAAAATGCTTTTATTTCGCCAAATATTATAATTTTATTCTATCAATTTTTTCTGCTCGACAACTTTCGCTATT
>CANQIC010000026.1 GCA_947623865.1 uncultured Clostridia bacterium
TTTTTGCATACATTGTTTCATTGCTCTTCTAAAAGATATTCTTCTTTCTAGTTGATTTGCAATATTTTCTGCTACTAATTGTGCATCAGTATCTACATTTTTTACTTCAACTATATTTAAATTTACATCTTTGTTTATCATTTTTACTAATTCATTTTTTAATGTTTCTGCATAATTTCCACCTTTACCTATTACTAGACCTGGTTTTGCAGTATATACATTTACTTTAACAAATTTTGGTGTTCTTTCTATCTCTATTTTAGAAATTCCACTTACAAATAATTTTTTCTTAACGTATTCACGGATTTTGTGATCTTCTACTAAATAATCACTAAAGTTTTTAGAGTCTGCATACCATTTTGAATTCCAATCTTTGATAACACCTACTCTTAATCCATGTGGATGCATTTTTTGTCCCATGCTAATTTTCCTCCTTTACCACAATTGTTATATGGCATGTTCTTTTTCTAATTCTTACTGCAGAACCTTTTGCTGCTGGTCTAATTCTTTTTAATGTTGGACCTTGGTTTGCATAAATTTCACTTACTATTAGATTTCCTCTGTTCATACCATGATTGTTTTCAGCATTTGCTATTGCTGATTTTAATAATTTTTCTAATATTTCAGAAGATGCTTTTGGTGTAAATTTTACTATTGCTAAAGCTTCATCTACTTTTTTACCTCTTATTAAATCTGCAACTATTTTAACTTTTCTACTTGAAATTCTAGCATATCTTAATGTTGCTTTTGCTTCTAAAGTTGCAGTTTCAACTGTTTCTTGTTCTGGCATTTTTTAACCTCCTTCGAAATTTCTAAATGACATTTATATTCATTTATCTATTCAATTGTGTGAATTTATTATGCTAAGGGACACACATTTCCCTTCTGTCTACCTTTCGGAATAATATATTCCCTTATTTTAAGTTTGTTTTTTTATCTCCTGAATGACCTTTGAATGTTCTTGTTGGAGCAAATTCTCCTAATTTATGTCCAATCATTTCTTCTGATATATAAATTGGAACATGCTTTCTTCCGTCATGAACTGCTATTGTATGTCCTACCATTTGTGGATATATAGTAGATGCTCTTGACCAAGTTTTAAGAACTGATTTTTCACCTGTCTCATTCATTTTTTCTATTCTTTTTAGTAATTTTGGTTGTACAAAAGGTTTTCTATCTCTTCTAGACATTTCTATTATTTCCTCCTTTTAACGATAAATTTATCTGATTTTTTGTTTTTCTTTCTTGTCTTGTATCCTAATGCTGGTTTACCCCAAGGAGTAAGTGGTCCTGCGTGTCCTACAGGTGCTCTACCTTCTCCACCACCATGAGGGTGATCTACTGGGTTCATTACAGATCCTCTAACTGTTGGTCTAATTCCCATATGTCTTTTTCTTCCTGCTTTACCAAGTTTTATATTTCCATGGTCAGCATTTCCTATTGTTCCTATTGTTGCTCTACATCTAGCAAGCACTAATCTCATCTCTCCTGATGGAAGTCTTATATGAGCATAAGTTCCCTCTTTAGCCATAAGCTGTGCTTCTCCTCCTGCTGTTCTTACCAATTTTCCACCTTGCCCTGGATTTAATTCGATATTGTGTATCATAGTACCTACTGGTATATTTTCTATTGGAAGACAATTTCCTACTCTTATATCAGAATTTGGTCCTGACACTACTTTGTCACCATCTTTTAATCCAACTGGTGCTAATATGTAGCTCATAGTTTCATCTTCATATTTTATTAATGCTATGTTACTTGTACGATTTGGATCATATTCGATTCCAACAACTGTAGCTGGCATATCATCTTTTTTACGTTTAAAATCAATTATTCTATACTTTTGCCTGTTTCCACCACCTTGATGTCTAACTGTTATTCTACCATATGAATTTCTGCCTGCATTTTTTTTCTTTTTAGCAAGTAAAGATTTTTCTGGTGATTTTTTTGTTATTTCATCAAAATCTGAAACTGTCATGTTTCTTCTTGATGGTGTATATGGTCTGAAGTGTTTTATTCCCATTTTACTCTTTCCTTTCTCGAATTCATGAAAATCTTCGTCCTGCGTCGTTAAAATTTTACTTAAAAATGCTCATGTACCTATGTACACTCCGCTTTTTTCGTAAAGTTTTGCCTAGCATTACTCGCTTTTGCTGAATTCTCTTACTTTCTTTAATATTTACGGATATTTTTCCTGTTCCGTATGACAGATATTTATTTTTTATCCCAGTTTAATCTGGATAATGTTTTTTTATTAAGCACCCATGAATTCATCAATAGAATCCTTATATTTTTTGTCGACTTTTACTTCTTTTCCACCTTTTGTTAAATATGATTTTTCAGATGGATTTGTATCAATTGTAACAATTGCTTTTTTCCAGTCTGGTCTCTTACCACTGTTTGCTCCTACTCTTTTTTCTTTTCCTTTAACTGTCATAGTATTTACATTTAATACTTTAACATTAAATAAAGTTTCAACAGCATTAGCTATTTGAACTTTTGTAGCTTTTTTTGCTACTTTGAATGTATACTTTCCTTCTGCTAAACTACTACTTGATTTTTCTGTAATTATAGGTTTTACTATTACTTCTTCTGGTAACACTTAAGCATACACCTCCTCTAAGTTTTTAACACTATCTACTGTAAGAATTAATTTATTATATTTTAATAAATCATAAACATTTATTGTATTTACCAAACTAGTTTTTACTCCTTCAATATTTCTTGCTGATTTTTGTACATTTTCATTTTTCTCTGGTAAAACTATTAATGTTTTTCCTTCTACTTTTAAAGCATCTAATGCTTTTACCATGTTTTTTGTTTTTATTTCCTTGAATGATAAACTATCTATAACAACTAAGTTATTCTCTAATACTTTAGAACTTAATACTGATTTTATAGCTAATCTTTTTTCTTTTTTATTTAAAGTATAACTATAATCTCTTGGTTTTGGTCCTAAAGCAATACCACCTTTAAACCATTGTGGTGCTCTTATACTTCCTTGTCTTGCTCTACCTGTTCCTTTTTGTTTCCATGGTTTTCTTCCACCACCAGAAACTTCTGCTCTTGTTTTTGTGTTAGCTGTTCCTTGTCTTTGATTAGCCATGTAGTTAACTAATACACTATGTACTACTTTTTCATTTGGCTTAATACCAAACACTTCATCTTTAAGCTCTATATTGCTAACTTTTTTACCTTCTATATTGTATACATCTATCTTAGGCATTTTCTTTTACCCCTTTCTTATTTACTTTTTACAGAATTTCTTATTTTTAATATTGCTCCTTTATTTCCTGGAACACTTCCTTTTACTAAAATCACATTTTTGTCTAAATCTACCCTTACAACTTCTAAGTTTTGTATTGTAACTGTTTCCATTCCCATATGTCCTGGAAGTTTTTTACCTTTAAATACTCTACCTGGTGTTGAAGTAGACCCCATTGACCCTGGTCTTCTATGATACATAGATCCATGACCCATAGGTCCTCTAGATTGTCCATGACGTTTTATAACACCTTGGAATCCTTTTCCTTTACTTGTTCCTGTTATATCTACACTATCACCTACTACAAATATATCAGCTTTTATTTCATCACCTACATTATAAGAAATTTCTTCTAATCTGAATTCTCTTAAATGTTTTTTAGGTGTTATCTTTGCTTTTTTAAATTCTCCAATTTTTGGTTTTGTTAATTTACTTTCTTTAACATCTCCAAAACCTAATTTTACAGCTTCATAACCATCTGTATCTTTTGTTTTAATTTGTACTACAATACATGGTCCTGCTTCAATTGCTGTAACTGGAATAACTTTTCCTTTTTCATCAAAGATTTGTGTCATTCCAAGTTTTTTCCCTAATATTGCTTTTTTCATCTTTTTATTTCCTCCTTAACTACTATTGGCTAAAAACAATGAAAATCTTAGTCCTACGTTGTCAAACTTCATTCAAAATTTTTCGATGTACCTTTGTACTATCTCAAAATTTTTCATTTGTTTTCCTAGCAATGCAATGCTCATTTTTGATTGTTTTTTAGCTTGGTCTTAAGGCAATTTATGTTATAAGTTTCTAACTTCTAACTTCTGACCTTTAACCTATAAATTATAATTTCATTTCTACATCTACACCTGCTGGCAAATCTAATTTCATTAGGCTATCTATTGTTGCCTGTGTTGGATATAGAATATCAATAACTCTTTTATGTGTTCTCATTTCAAATTGTTCTCTTGAATCTTTGTGTTTATGTGGAGAACGTAAGATTGTTACTATTTCTTTCTTTGTTGGTAATGGAATAGGTCCTGAAACTTTTGCACCTGTTCTTTTAGCAGTATCTACTATCTTTTCAGCAGACTGATCTAAAACAACATTGTCGTAAGCTTTAAGTCTTATTCTAATTTTTTCACTTTGAACAATTTTTTTAGCAACTTTCTCAGTTTTTTCTTTTTTAACTGCTTTTGTTGCAGTTTTTGCCGTAGTTTTCTTTGCTGTTGTAGTTTTTTTTGTTGTTGTAGCTTTTTTTGTTGTAGCTTTCTTTTCTACTTTTTCTGTCATTTCATTTTCTGTTTTTGCCATTGTTAAATTCCCTCCTTTAATTTGTTATGGTACACTCCTTAACTATTTAGTATTTTTTTGCTAAGGAATGTGTCCACTTCTTAATTCCTTAGGAAAGTTCTTAACGCACCCTGGTGTTTCTTTTTAAAACATTTTTTAAACCTAAGTTACATTACTTTTTATTATAAGTGACTTAGGACAAGTGTGCTTTTTTTAAACTTATCCGCCTAGGTCTTAAGCCAAGACATACTCTGCGAAAGTTCCCTCCAATTCCTACTTTCCGTAGGAATGTAGCCACATTTCGCTTCATCGCAAATCTACACGCAAGTGATATTATACAACACTTTTATGCTATGTGTCAAGGATTTTTGTAGTTTTTTTATAATTTATTATTTATTATTTTATTATAGATACTTTTGTCTATAAAATAAATAATTTATTAATTGGCTATTGATTAATTTATACTTATAATATATATTATATTTAAATATAGGAGGTAAAAAATGGAAAGAAAAAAAGATATTTTAAAAACAAAATATTTTAAAGTACATACTGTTACAGACTTAAAAGACTTACTATATAAATCGGCTGAAAAGCATAAAAATAATATTGCATTTAAATTAAAAAATAAAGATGGTAAAATCTATAATGTTAAATATATAGAATTTAAAAATCATGTAGAAGCTTTAGGAACTTCTTTAATAGATTTAAAGCTATCAAATAAATCAATTGCTCTTATAGGCAAAAATAGCTACTCATGGATAACATCATATATAGCAGCTTCAATAATAGGTACAGTAGTTCCAATTGATAAAGAATTACATGTAGATGATATAATAAACTTTATAAACATTTCAGAAAGTAAAGCTATTATTGGTGATGAAAAGTATATTAAAGCTATTATAGAAAATAAGGATAAATTAAAACATGATATTATATTCATAAATATAAATAATACTGATATTAATAATAACATAATAAAGTTTGATGAATTAATAAACAAAGGTTCAAAAAAATTAGAATGTGGAGATAAAACCTTCAGTCAAATAAAAATTAATCCAGATGACATGCATATTCTATTATTTACATCTGGAACAACAGGAAATGCAAAAGGAATTTGCTTATCTCACAAAAATATATGTTCAAACATAATGTCAGTTGCTCAAATAGTAAAAGTTGATAGAACAACTGTAGTTTTATCAATTTTACCAATACATCATACATATGAATGTACATTAGGTCACCTTTTGCCTTTGTATGGTGGTGGTACAATAACATATTGTGATGGTTTAAGATATATAAGCAAAAATATAAATGAATATAAACCTTCATTTGTAATATGTGTTCCATTATTGTTAGAAAATATTCATAAAAAAATTGTGAATACTCTAAAAAAATCATTACCTGAAAAATACTTTAATAACAATAAACATTTTATAGATAACATGCCTGCACCTTTAAGATTTATTGTTAAAAGAAAAATTAAAAAATCACTTGGAGGAAATATAAGAACTTTTATAGTAGGAGCTGCTGCAATTAATCCAAATATAATAGAATCATTTTTTAAACTTGGTTTTAAAGCATTGCAAGGTTATGGATTAACAGAATGTTCTCCTTTAGTTGCTGGAAATAACGATATTTTCTATAAAGCTGATTCTGTAGGCCTACCTATTCCTAATGTAGAATATAAAATTAACAATCCTGATAGTCAAGGTACTGGTGAAATAATCGTTAAAGGTCCTAATGTAATGCTTGGCTATTATAATGATCCAGAAAGTACTGATAATGTGTTTAAAAAAGGTTGGTTCTATACTGGAGATTTAGGATACATTGATGACAACGGATTTTTATACATAACAGGTAGATGTAAAAGTGTTATTGTAACTCAAAATGGTAAAAATATATATCCTGAAGAAATAGAATATTACTTAAATGATAACCCACTTATTGAAGAATGTATAGTTATTGGGGTAAATTACGAGAATGGTCGTGAAACATATGTAAATGCGAAAATTCTTCCTAACAAAGAAGCTTTTAAAGAATTTTTAAATAAAAAAGAGATTTCAGATTCTGATATAAATAAAGAGATTAAGAAAATAATTTCTGAAGTTAATAAAAAACTTCCCAATTATAAACACATTAAAAATTTTAAAATAGTTAATGAACCACTTGAAAAAACAACTACCCAAAAAATTAAAAGATTTGGAAATAATTTAAGTATGTAAATAAAAAGGTACACATTATAGACATAAAAGATGTGCACCTTTTTATTTAACTATTATTCTTCATCAATAAAATTAAATTCATCTTTGAATTTTTCTTTAAATATTTCAAATACTGTATTAAGTGTTTCTTGATCATCAACACTAACATATGATTCTTCATCTTCTGATTCTGTATCTTCAACCTTTAGTATTACAACTTCTCCTGCATCTTCATCAGTTTCTTCTTCTATTGGTAATAAAATAACATATTCTTCATCTTCATATTCTATTAGATCTAAAAATTCAAATTGTACTTCTTTTCCTTCCTCATCATTTAGCACTATGATATTATCTAATTCCTCTTCAGTTTCATTGTTTTCAAAATCCATTATCTTTTGTCTCCTTTCAAATTCATTATTTAAATTGTACTAACAATATTAAAATCTTATTTTCTATTTTATATCATATATTTATATTTTTTGCAATATTTCTGTTTTTATATTTTCATATAGCTCTCTAATATATATACTGCAGATATAGTATCTACTAATTCTTTTTTTTTCTTTTTATTAATATCTAAATCATTCATTGTTTTATGTGCTTGCACAGTTGTTAGTCTTTCATCTTGCGAAACTATTTTTATTTTATTGTATTTGCATTTCAATTTGTGAATAAATTTTTCTGTTATTTCTGCTCTTATACTTCTATCTCCATTCATATGAAATGGCATTCCAACTACAATAGTATCTATTTCATACTGTTTCATAACATCATCTAATTCTGATAATAATTTCTTATCATTACCATTATGATTAATAGTTTTTAATCCTTGTGCTGTTATCTTTAATTCATCTGTAATTGCAAGTCCTGCTCTTACTTGTCCATAATCTATTCCAAGTATTCTCATATTATTCATCTAACCCTATATAGTTTTTAACCATTTTTTCTAACAATTCATCTCTTTCTATCATTCTTATTAGGTTTCTAGCATTATTATGACTTGTTATATATGTTGGATCTCCTGATAAGATATATCCAACTATTTGATTTATTGGATTGTATCCTTTTTCGACTAATGCCTCATATACTTCTTTTAATATCTCTTTTGCTTTTATATTTTTGTCTCTCTCTACCCTAAAATTCATTGTTTTATCACTTATCATATGTTACCTCCTCTATATACAATTAATATTACTTTCTTTTTCATCACAATCATCTAAGTACTCTTCTAACTTTTTAGTTATAGATTCTAATCCTGTTCCCTTATAGTAATTTGCAATTACAAAATTAGTTATTGGAGATGCAAATACCTCTTTTTGCTTCTTCTTTGTTTTTACTTCTTCTTTCTGCTTAATAAGTATTTTTATGTCTTCTAGTTCTTCTTTGATAGTCTTTATAAATTGTTGTACTCCTACTATATCTACTCCTGAAAATGCTATTGCAAACTTAGGTCCCATATATCTCACAAAAATATATTGTGAAGCAATACTTCTTTTTATAATATTACTTACAGTTATTAATATCTCTGTTCCTATATCTCTTCCATATTTTTCATTAATTTCTTCTATATTCATAATTTTGAACATACAAATAGAACTTTCAGGATATTTATCTATTATTCTTTTCCCTTTTCCATATAAATATTCGGCAGAATTCAATCCTGTATTCTTATCTATTCTATATATATTCTCTATAGTATTTTGATAAGAAACTGTTTTCAAAACTGCAACTATATTTTCTTTTACTACTCCTAATACACTTGTATCCATATCGTCAAAAGCATGTGGATTACTACTTTCTATAATCCAATATCCTATATATATATTATCAATATATAAAGGAAAAAACATTGCAGATTTTGCTCTTCCCATTTCTGATTTCTGATAATTTAATTTTTCTTCTGGTCCATTAACTGTAACATACTTTGGTGTTGCTGTTTCTATACTATCTTTAAATATTTCTTCTGTATGTAAATTTTTCATTGTATCCCAATGTCTTTCATCAACATTTGTAGCTTTTATATCATATTCTGCCCCATTGAATATAACTATAGTAGAATACTTTATTGAAAATTTTTCAATCAATATATTGTTTATAATTTCAAGCTTATTATCTACCGAAGAATCTTTTCCAATAGTATCTAAAAATTCTTGCAAAACATTTAAATTAGATAATCTATCATTTATATTACTAAAAAATTTTATTTTCTTATATATATTTAAATTATATATTATCAAACCTACTATAATACAAACTAGTACTAATATAATAATTAAAAATGGATCCAAGTTATCACCTCTTATTTTACATCATATTTTATTGATATTTTCTCTTCATCTTTTTTAATGTATCATTCATCTCATTTGAAAAATCATTTTTATATTTATTTCCTCTTGGTGTATACGTCTGTTTATTTATTAATGGATATATCATATTACATAATTGTTTTAATGCTGACATAAATGATTTGCTATATCCATTTAATGATATAGTACAAGTTATTACTGCATCTAAATATTTAATATAATTTTGCACTTCAAAAGGTATTACACAATATGGAACATTATCTTTGTCAAATAATTCCTTCATATATGACATAGATGGATCGTTATATTTTGATATTCCTCCTATTAAAGTCTTAATTGGTACACTTCTTATATTTACACTTTTGTTAATAACTATTTTTAACTTTTCTTGTCTAAGTACTCCTTTAGATTGCATATTCCTTAAAAATGCTGTAAGTGGTTGAATAGTAAGTACATCCATGCTTTGAACTAAATATATTTCTTGTGCTGCTCCAAAATACTCCATCGGTGTATCAAAGTCACAATCAATTAAAATTACTGAATATTTTTTTACAAGAGTAGATAAGATATTATCTACATCTCTATACTCATTTTCATCTTCTGGTAATGATGTATAAACTGTCAAATTTTTATTTACTTTAACACCTTCTGCTATTCCACTTCTTAATTTATTTATACTATCTTTTGCTGTTTGCATTAATTGTTCTTCACTATTTGTATATATATAATAAGCATTTCTAGTTTTTGTCATATCTAATATTGCAGTTGAAATTCCCATTGATGCTAATAGATGTGCTGCATTATTTACTATAAATGATGTACCATTCTTTGTCGTTCCTACAAAACATACTACCTTTTTATCTTTTGTAAGTGTTGTAGATAAATTAAATGTTTCAACTGGTCTATATTGTGTTTCCGTTATATCAGTTTTTTCAACTGTATCATTATTGTAATTGTTATATTTATCTTCTTTACTTTCAATAATTTCTTTATTTTCATCATCTGATGCTAAATCAAATAAATCAATTTCTTCTTCTGATTCATTTTGTTTTTCTACAGAATCTTCTTCACCTAAACTAAATAAATCTATAGAATCATCTTTAGTGGTTTCTTCATTTACTATCTGTTTTTCGTTGTCTATATTAAATAAATCTATTAATTCATCATCTTTATCTTCTTTGATTTCTTCTACTTGAGGATTTTTTCTAGGTCTACCTCTTCCTCTCTTTGGTTTATTTTCATTTTGTTCTCCTTCAGGTACAACTTTTCTAGGTCTGCCTCTTCCTCTCTTTGGTTGTGGATTCTCTATTACTTTATCTAATTCCTCAAAGTCTAATTCATCATCTATATTAATAGATGTATTAGTTTTTTCTACTTCTATTTGTGGTTTTATATCTTCTTGTGGTTTTTCTTGTTTTATAAGTTTTCTTACTTGATTTTTATTTACTCCTGATGGTATAACAATCGGTTTTGTTATTTTATTTTTATCAGATTCGTTTTCAAGCATTTCTACTTCTATATTTCCTACTTTTTTACTTTTTTTACTTTGATCTATATTCTTTATATTTTTAGTAGCAGAAGTAAAAGAAGTTAATTGTTGATATTTAGGAGATTTTTCTTCTAGAACTGCTTTTACAGAAATAGGAAGATACCTTATTATAATTTTAAGTTGTGCATCATTATATTGAGAAACTATATTATTGAAACTATCTATATATTTATCTTCATTTCTTCCAAGTCTCTTATAATGTGCCAATATATTTTGTACTTCTGCTTCGCTTACACTATCTTCACTTTCAGATTGATAATTTACACTATCTACTTCTATTTTATAATACTGTTTGGCTTCTTTCTTTGTTCTTGGTTTATTTATTAGCCTACAAACTTCATCTGTACTCCTATCCTGTCCTATTATAGCACTATATATACCTATACCAAACAATTTAGATAGCATATCATCTGATTTGCTTCTTCTATCGCTACAAATAAATATAATATCTGTATCATCACCATCTGCATTTATTGCCTCATCACTTATATTGTCTAACTTTTCAAATAAAAATTTATCTATTGCATCATAATTATTATTAGCAAATGGCTCTAAATCTTCACTTATTACTACTCTATCATAAGTCTTATCTTTTTGTAATTCTTTCAAAATTGCATTAAAGTAATATACATTTTTATATGATAATATTTCTCTATAATTTTTTTGATATTTCTTTACAATTGCATTAGAAATATCATCATTGTTCACTGCAAATAAAACTTTCATGCTTTTTAACCCCTCCAACCTCTTACTACTATTGCAAATATTAATGGTAATACTTGACATATAACAAGTATTGTAATAAATGCTACTATCAACGCAAATCCTTTTTGTTTCACATCTAATCTTCTAGTTCCTAACACATATTGATATAAAGCTCCTATTGCTATTCCAATAAAGCAAAGTGGTATACTATATATTCTAATTGTATTTAATATAAACGCTGTCATTCCATAAGTTTCGGATCCATATTTTCTAGTATATTCATCTTTTTCTGTTTTAACTTCATTTTTTATATCCATTAATTCACTTGCTGTGTTTGTTTCTAATGTGTTCTTTTGTTCTACAGCTAATATTGTCGTTCCTAGGGATATTAGGATTATAGATATTAGAATACTTACTAAAAATATTTTTTTCATTATTATTTTTCCTCCATTATTCCGTTTCCTTTTTCTACTTATAATATCATACAATATTATAAAAAAAATAGCAAGGAAATTATTTAAAAGATATTAATTTTTTTATCAATTAATAAAAACAACCACATTAACTGTGGTTGCAAAGCACTTATCATTTATATTCAATTTTATATATAAAACCATGTGCTTTATATTTAAATTGAAGATCTTTTAATCCTATAAGCCGTTTAGCTTCTACTTCTTGATCATAAATTCTTAAACCAGAATAAGCTGAAATAACTGTTGCATCAAATATATTAATTGGTATTATCTTAGATTTATGATTAAATGTATAAATAAATCCATACCCTATACTATCAAGTTTCAATTCTTTTGCAACATTAGTACTCAACTCTTTTTCTAGTACAACAAGAAATTTCCCATTATATACTTCAAATAATTCAATAGGATTTATTTCTTTAAGCGTTTCCCGAGTAATTTCTCTCCATCGTAAAAGCTTATCTTCGTTTTGTTTCATATAATAAAGTCTCCTTAATTTAAATATTATTTCCACTTAAAGTGGATTATTATAATTATAACTTTTATTTCATATAATGTCAAATTTAACATAAATTGCAAAAGAAAAAGCACCTATAAAGATGCTTTTATCTATTTTTATCATTATTCTGCTGGTTCTTCACTAGTTTCTTCAGCTTCAGGAGCTTCATAAGCTTCTAATATAGCTGATTGAATTTTTTCTCTAGTTTCAGCATTGATTGGATGAGCTATATCTTTAAATTCTCCATTTGGAGTTTTTCTACTTGGCATAGCTATAAATAATCCATTTTGACTTTCGATAACTTTGATATCATGAATTACGAATTCATTATCGAATGTTACAGAAGCAACAGCTTTCATTCTGTTTTCTGAATTTACTTTTCTTAAACGTACATCTGTTATTTGCATTAATGTGCACCGCCTTCCAATGTTTTATATATTATACATGTTTTATTATGTACATATATTATATTCGCCAAAAAATGTTTTTTTCCTTCTTTATTTTACAGATTATTTTTTTATATAATATAATTTTTTATCTTTGTATTTTCACATCTTTTTATTTCAATACATATTATATACCAATTTATGATTTTTACTTAAAAATATTGAAATTTTTTTATTTTACATATATAATTTCTTTCGGAAAGAAAGGCGGTAGTGACTATAATGATTAATTTTAATACTAATATGGAAAATTTAAAAAGATATAAACATATACATATGATTGGTATTGGTGGCATAAGTATGAGTGGTATAGCAGAAATTCTTCATAATTTTCGGAATTTTTGTTACAGGTTCTGATGTTACCAGAACTAAAATCACAGATAGATTATCAAGTCATGGGATTTTCGTTTCTATAGGTCATGAAACTAACTTAGTAAAAAAGGCTGACCTTGTTGTTTATTCAGCAGCTATAAAGCAAGATGATCCTGAACTTATTGAAGCGAGGAATAATAATATTACTACTGTTGAAAGATCTGATTTCGTTGGATATATAACTAGAATATATAAAGATACTATTGGTATAGCAGGAACACATGGTAAAACAACAACAACTTCAATGGTTTCTTTATGCTTTTTAGAAGCAAATCTTGACCCTACAATACAAGTAGGTGCAATATTAAAACAAATTAACGGAAATAATAGAGTTGGAAACAGTGATTATTTTATATTAGAATCATGTGAATATGTAGAAAGCTTCTTAAAATTCAGTCCAAAATCTACAATAGTTTTAAATATAGATAATGATCATTTAGATTATTTCAAAAATTTGGATAATATAAAAAAAGCTTTTGAAAAATATGTTGCACTTCTTCCTTATGATGGACTATTAGTTTTAAATGCAGATGACCCAAATTGTTTAGAATTACGTTCTTCTACTGAAGCTAAAGTTGTAACATTTTCAATTGAAAACGATAAAGCAAATTTTATTGCACGAAATATAGTATTTGATGATAAAGGATTTGCAAAATTTGATGTTTATCATAATAACAGCTATTTTTCAGAAATTAAATTATCTGTTCCTGGAAAACATAATGTATTAAATAGCCTTGCATGCATTGCACTTTGTTTTGAATATGGAATTGATAAATATGATATAAAATCTGCACTTCTAAAATTTACTGGAGCAAATCGTAGATTTGAATTAGTTGGATCATATCAAAACATAGACATTTATGATGATTATGCACATCATCCTAGTGAAATACTTGCAACTTATAATGCATTAAAGAATAAAAAATATCGTCAATCTTGGATTATATTCCAGCCTCATACATATAGCAGAACACAAAATCTTCTTGATGATTTTGCAAAAGTATTAACAAATTTTGATAATGTTATAGTAACAGATATATATGCAGCAAGAGAAAAGAATACATATAACATATCTTCACAAGATTTAGTAGATAAAATTCATTCGTTAGGAAAAACCGCTATTTATATATCATCTTTTGATGATATAGCAAAGTTTATAAAAGAAAGAGCTTGTCCTAATGATATTGTTCTTACTGTAGGTGCAGGTACAGTTACAGAAATAGGAAGAAAAATATTAAATTAATAAAAAAACAATCACCATCATTGATGGTGATTTATACTTGCTATTTAAAAATATTTATAGGTAGAAACATTATTATCTTTACACCATTTATGAAAATCTTTACTGACTTTTTCTTTAAAGTTAGGTTCACTATATTCACTGTAATTCCACAAATTATAAACTTTAACATTGAAAAGTTTATAGTAATCGTCTACATTAAAAGATCTTCTTTGATTTGTGTCAAAAACTTCTCTATTTCGTATAACAAATGCATGAGCACAAGCTTTTCTACTTTTGCATATTGGATTGCTTATCCCAGCATATACTAGAATTGCATTATCTATTTGCAATGCTAGGTCTAATGCATAATCATGGCATCTTCCAATAGAGTATCCACTTAATAAAGAATAATACAAATGTCTGTCTGTCTTTTTCACTGCATTCCATTTTTCCTTTATTAGAAATTGCTTCTTAAAAATATAATGTCCAATTATCCATTTGGTTATTTTATAACTCCTCATAATATAATTAGGAGTTTCCAAAAGCTTTTTCTTATAACAATCTCTCAAAAAGTACAATAATAAAAGTATATTTGCTCCAAATATAATATAAGATGTAATTATTTTATCATTGTAATATAAATATGTAACTGCAATTATACAAATAATATAATACAGTATTATCCGTATATTTAGAAATAGTTCTATGCCAATCTCATATTTAAAATAGTTGGAGAAAATATCAATAATATTAGAATCAACCCGACGTTTATAAGCCAATTTAACAATACATTTTAACATTTAAATAGCCCTCCCTAAAATAATTCTATTTTACTACTGATGTATTAAATTTGTGAAAAAGGAATAATGAATAACAAGTATGTATACATTATACCATAGTTTACATAGTTTTTTCAAATTTAGGTAATTCCACTAAAAAGAGGAAAGTATTTCTCTTTCCTTTTTCATTACCTTTCTATTTCTTTTTTATTATTCTTTATTTCATAAAGTAAATTCCGATTACAATTATTCCTATTATTATTCTGTAAATGGCAAACACTTTGAAACTTCCTTTTTTTAAGTAATCTAATAAGAATTTTATCACTATAATCCCTACAATAAAACTCATTATTACACCCATTGCAAAAGCTATCATTCCTGTCATATCCGCTACTAAAAAATATTCTATAAAATCTTTTAACTTAAATATTGTTGCTGCAAGAACTATTGGTGCAGATAGCATAAATGAATATTTTGCAACTGCTTCTCTTTTTACTCCTAAAGCTCTTCCTGTAGTCATTGTAATTCCTGATCTTGATACTCCTGGTATAAAAGCTAATGCCTGTGATAATCCTATTATGAATGTTTGTTTAAATGTCATATCTTTATAATCTGTTTGTTTTTTTGCATTTTTATCAATTAAATATAATATTATACCCATAATTATTAGTGCTATTGCTATTATCATAGGTTTTGTTAATATACTTTCAGCATATTTATCTAATATAAAGCCTATGATTCCTCCTGGAATAGTGGCAATTAATATATACCAAAACATTTTTCCTTCAGTAGTTTTTTCTTTTTTTACCACCATATTGTAACCACCTATTATTAGTTCTATCCAATCCTTAAAAAAGAATATTCCTATTGCTAATAACGTTCCAAAATGCAATGCTACATCAAATGATTCTGGTATTTCCCAATTAAAAATCCATGGAATAAGAAATAAATGCGCAGAACTTGATATTGGCAAAAGTTCTGTCAGTCCTTGAACTATTCCTAATATAATTCCTTGTATTATTGTCATTAAACTTACCTCTTTCCTAATTTAATATTTTTTCTAATGTTTCTTTTATATATTTTGCAGCAGTATATGGTGCTACTTTTCCTGGTAGCCCTAATGCTTGAATTACTTTTATATCGTATTCCTTTGCTTTTTTAAAGTCTACTCCTCCAGGATTAGATGCTAAATCTATTATAACTGCATTACTGTTTTGTTCTTTTAATATTTTTAATTTATTATCATCTAATATTAATGCTGGTATAGTATTAAAGATTATATCATATCCATTTAAATTCTTACTTAAATCATCTATATAGATATCCTTATATCCATATGACTTAATCCATGTCAAATCTTTATCTTTTCTTGCCATACAACTAACATTTGCACCCAGTTCTTTTAAATTTTTAGATAAAAGTTTTCCTATTCTTCCAAAACCTAAAACTAGACATCTACTATTATGAATAGTAATCTCAGTGTTTTCCATAGCAATTTGCAAGGCACCTTCTACTGTTGGTATTGCATTTAAAATTGTAAGCCTTTCATCAGCCATCAAATCTATTATATCTACTTTATTTTTATTGGCCTTTTCTAGTATCTCTTTATCTATTGATCCTGCTATTAGCCTTTTATTACTTAGTATTTTTAAAGTTTCATCTATGTTTATTGTTTTTATACTAAATGGAGAATTAATATAAATACCATTTTTTGAAAATGGTATTGAACTTATTATGATATCGCAAAACTTACACATTTCTTCAAGTGTTGCACATTTTATTATATTTGAATTAGCAAAATTTGCATTTTCTAGTCCGTATGTATAAATATTGTATGTATCTTTTGCAAGAATTTTGCTCAAAAATATAATTCTTAAATCTCCACCTAAAATGCCTATATTTTTATTCAAAACATCACTTACTTTCCTTTATATTATATTAAATATTATTTAAGAATCATATTTTTATGATACTATATATTAAATTTTCTCTTTTGATTTTTATTTTTTTTCTTTTTATCTAAAACTTCTGTAAGTAGATATGTATTATCTAAATAATCTGAAATGTTTTTCTCCTTTTGACTTTCAATATATTGTGTATCATTTTTCGGTTTGATTATTTGATTTTTTATTGGGAAAAATATTGGTTCTTCTAACGCTTTTTCGTAAAATTCATTACTAATTTCTGTTGCTCTATTTATAAATGCCACTGCCCTTGCTTTATCATTTTTCATCATATTTATTTTAGCTAATTGATAAAATGATTTTTTTTCTGTTTCTTCATATATACTTTGTGTAAAATATTGTTCTGCCTCATTTATATCTCTATAAAGTAAGGAAATCTGTCCTAATCTATAATATGCATTGTAAAAATTACTATCTAATTCAACTGTTTTTAAAAAACAATCTTTAGCAAGTGAAAATTCATTTGTTCTTGCATATGCTATACCTAAATTATAATATAATTCTGCATTTTCTGGATTATATTTTATAGCTCTTATATACACATTTATTGCTTCTTTGAATTTTTCTTTTTCAATTAATAAGTCTCCAAGCATTTTATTAGATTCATACAGTTCTGGTTTTTTCTTTGATAATATTGTTAACATCTCTATTGCTTCATTCTTTTTGTCTAATTCATTTAATAATTTTGATATTTTAAAATATGATTTATAATCGTTATTTCTAATATCTAGAACTTTTACATACTCATCAATTGCTTTTCTCATACCACCTTCTTCTTGATATATTTCTGCAAGCATCTTATGTCCAGTATAGCTTTTATCATATTTTATAATTAAATTAGTTAAAATATCTTTTGCTCTTTTTCTATTACCAAAAATTATAAAAATTTTACTTGCTCCAACACTTAATAACTCGCTAAAATTAATACCTTTCATTTCTAATAATAATACTAATCCAGGAATTATTATGCATAATGTGTAAGTAATACACATAAAAAATAATCCATTTAGTACATTAAACAATATTTGTAAGAAGTTAAGTAATATACCTATTGCTTGGCTTATAAGAACTACTAAATATGTAGTATCATTCTTTTTTATAAGTTTAAATATAAATATATATGTAAAAAGCAAGAATGCTATTAAATTAAATATTATTTTTCCAATCATTTATAGTTCTCCTTAATTTGCAAATTTTAAATTATAATTTTCTATTGCTTTTTGTATGATTTTTTCTGCCTCTTCTCTTCCTAATACTTTTTCTACTACTGTTTGTTTATCTTCTAACTGTTTATAAACTTCAAAAAAATGCATTATTTCTGATGAAATATGATTTGGAAGATCTTCTATATCTTCGTATATATTTAAAAATGGATCCTTTTTTGCAATAGCAATTATCTTTTCATCGTTTTGCTCTGAATCTATCATATTTATTACTCCAATTGGATAACATTCTACAAGGGTCATTGGATCTATGTTTTCTTGGCATAATACCAAAACATCTAATGGATCATTATCATCTGCATATGTTCTTGGAATAAATCCATAATTTGCAGGATAATGTGTTGCTGTATACAATACTCTATCTAATCTTAGTATTCCTGTTTCTTTATCTAACTCATATTTATTTTTTCCACCTTTTGTTATTTCAATAACTGATATAAAATTATCTGGTTTTATTCTTTCCTGTTTAATATCATGCCATATATTCATAATTTCTCCCTCCCTAATCTATAATATATATATTCTAATGCATTTTTGCTAAAATGTCCATAGTTATAAAATTTAAAAGTATAAATATTTAATTTATTAAAAGGATAAATAAGAATGAAAAGTAGCTTTTCATTCTTATCATAAATATCCACCGGTATAACCGGTGGATTTTCATATGAGCCTATAAGGCTCTATTACTAGCCACCACTTAAGTGGT
>CANQIC010000027.1 GCA_947623865.1 uncultured Clostridia bacterium
TTTAAACTCATCTGAATAATGTTTTCCCATTAAAATAACACCTACCTTTCGATAAGTGTTATTCTATCACATAAACTTTTTTTTTTCTTGTGAACTAATTGGGGTTCACTTCAAATCCCCTTTTTATTTTATAGAAGAAATCAAATTTAAATCCAACTTCCATATTTTTTAATATATATTTTTTTAGCAAATATTGCAACTATACAGTATAACACACTAACTCCAAGTATAACACTTAGATAGTTTAGTGTTATAGGAACAAGACCAATTGCTTTTCCTAAGAAAGTATATGGAACTAATAATCCAATAATACTTAACAAAATAGAAGAGAAATATACTGTTTTGTTTGCATTACTCTGAAAGAATGGCATTTTAGCAGTTCTAATGATATGCATTCCCATAAGATTTGACACTATACTGTAACTAAACCATATAGTTTGAACTGCAGCAGCTTCTCTAAGACCAAATATAAACCATAATGAAGCAAACACTAGCATATCAAAAGCTGAACTTAAAGGTCCCATAAATATCATAAAATGCTTTAAATCTTTAATATCAAATTTTTTAGGTTGTCCGCAAATATTCTTTATCTACATTGTCAAAAGGTATAGTCATTTGACCAAAATCATATAATAGACTTTCTACTAATAATTGTATAGGTGTTTCTGGTAAAAATGGAAGTAATATGCTTGCTATAATTACTGAAACAACTTCTCCGAAGTTAAAACTTACTGCCATTTTAATATATTTCATAAGATTTGCAAAAGTACGTCTTCCGTTCAGTTACACCATCTAATAAAACATTTAAATCTTTTTCTAGAAGTATTATATCTGCAGTTTCTTTTGCAATATCAACAGCTGTGTCTACTGATACACCAACGTCTGAATTTGTAAGGGATGGAGCATCGTTGATACCATCTCCCATATAACCAACAACATTACCTGATTCTTTAAGTAATCTTACAATTCTTGCTTTTTGAATAGGAGATAATTTTACAAATACATTTGATTTTTTTAATAAACGAAGAACTCCTACATCTGGTAATTTATCAATTTGTGAGCCTGTTACAATTTTTTTAGTATTTATATTTACCTTTTTACAAATACACTTTGTAACTGCAGCATTATCTCCAGTTAAAACAATTACTCTAATTCCATTATTGTTTAATTTCTCAATAGCAAGTTTTGCACTTTCTTTTGGAGGATCAAGAAATCCTATAAATCCAACCAATGACATTTGAGATTCATCTTTAACACTAAATACATCTATATTGTTTATATTTTTCTTTTGACATACAGCAACAACTCTTAGACCTTCTTCATTTAACTTATTTGCAATATTTCTAATATTTTCTTTAATTTCTTTTGTAATTGGTATAAGTTCATGATTATAATCAATGGTGTTACAAATGCTTAATATTTCTTCAACAGCACCTTTAGTAATTAGAAGTTTATCGTTATTATTTTCAACTATAACAGATAATCTTCTTCTACTAAAATCGAAAGGAATCTCATCTACTTTTTTAAATTCATCTACTAAGCTTCCTAGTTCACTTTTTAAAGCTCTATTTATAACAGCTTCATCAATACTTCCTTTTAAACCTGTTTGAAAATATGAGTTTAAGAAAGCATGCTTTAATACTCTAATATCTTCATTACCATATACATCTAAATATTTTTCTAATACTATTTTGTCTTCAGTAAGTGTTCCAGTTTTATCTGTACACAAAATATTCATAGCACCAAAGTTCTGAATAGAATCTAATTTTTTTACTATTGTCTTTTTCTTTGACATTCTAACAGCACCTTTAGATAAGCAAGATGATAGAATAACAGGAAGTAAAAGAGGAGTAATAGTAATTGCAATTGCTACAGCAAATGTAAATGCAAGTATTATGTCGTGTTTCCAAGCATTTAAAATGAAAACTATAGGTATCAGAATTATCATAAAACGTATTAATAGTTTACTAATACTTTCAATTCCCTTTTGAAAACTTGTTTTAGGTTTTCCTTGCGCTAATGTATGTGCTACTTTTCCAAAATAAGTGTTATCACCAGTTTTAATTACTATTCCCTTTGCTGAACCGCTAATGACATTAGTACCCATAAAGCATATAGTGTCTAAATCTGTTATGCTTTCAATGTCATTAATTGAATTAATTTCTGTATTTGTAAGCTTTCTTACAGCATCCGATTCACCTGTAATTGATGATTGTCCAACATATAAATCTTTAGATTCAATTATACGAACATCTGCTGGTATCATATCTCCTGCAGAAAGAATTATAGTATCACCTAAAGTTACTTCCTTTAAAGAAATTTTTTTCTTCTTACCATTTCTTATAACTGTAGCAGTTGTTTCAACAAGTTCTTTTAATTTTTCTGCTGCATTATTAGAACGGAATTCTTCTATAAATTCAAGTAAAGTACTTACTATAATTAAAACAGCTATTACAATTATATTTGCTGGACTTGGACGTTCTGGTAAAATAATATCTGTATAAACTAATATAAGGCTAATTCCAAGTAATATACTATTAAAAGGACTAAAAAGGCTTGCAAAAAAATAATTATACCATTTTTTAGGTTTAGATTGTTTTATTTGATTTAATCCATAATTTTTAAGATTTTCCGATGCTTTTGCAGAGGTTATACCATTATCTGATATTTTGTATTTTTTCTTAAATTCTTCAGAATTTAATACACAATCTTCTCCATAAAATTTTTTTACATCAACATCTTCTTTTTTAATATTTGACATATGTATTCCTTCTTTCAATTTTATATAGTAAAATTATATCACTAAATTTAAAAAAATAAACATGTAATTTAAAATTTGCAAATTATGTAAAACTATGGTAACATTGTCAATAGTGAGAATTATGCTCCAATATTATATTTTACAGTAGGGAAAAAGGTATCTGGCACCTTTTTCCCTATTTTTGCATCCATTTATAAACTCAAATAAAAAATATTTAATAAAATCTATTGACAAAAAATTATATAACAACATATAATGAATATATGAGCAACTATTCATATGTTAAAAGGAGGAAATTATGGAAGAAGAAATAAAATGTACAGTTAAACATGAAGATATTATCGAAAAAGTAAAAACTAAAATGCCAAAAGAAGAAACACTTTTTGATATAGCAGAGTTGTTTAAAGTGTTTGGGGATACAACAAGAATGAAAATAGTATGTTGTTTATTTGAATCTGAAATGTGTGTATGTGATATAGCAGAATTAATAAATGCAACACAATCTGCAGTATCACATCAACTAAGAGTTTTAAAACAAGCAAAGCTAGTTAAATATAGAAAAGAAGGTAAAGTAGTTTATTATTCATTATCAGATAGACATGTTGAAATTATTTTTAATATGGCATTAGAACATATACAAGAAATGTAAATTGTTGTTTGTGAGAGGAAAATCCTAGGGACTGTCCCTAAAAATCACCAATTTTGGGGATTTTTGGGACTGTCCTGAATTTTCCGAACATGAAACAAACAACAATTTGTATAATTAAAAAGGAGAGTATATATGAAAAATTGTAAAAATTGTCATGAAGAAGAACAAGAAGAAAATATAAAGCTAGAAATAGCAAAGTTAGTTATATCTTTAATAATATTTATAGTAGCAATTGTAAATGTGTTTCCAAATTCATTAAAAATTTACTTGTATGCTATTGCGTATATATTATCAGGATATGAAGTATTGATAAAATCTGTTAAAAATATATTTAAAGGTGAAATATTTGATGAAAACTTTTTAATGTCAATTGCAACAATTGGGGCTTTTGCTATAAATGAGCCAGTTGAAGCAGTAGCAGTAATGGTTTTTTATAACATTGGGGAATTGTTCCAAGATATTGCAACAAGTAAATCAAAAAAATCCATTATTTCATTAATGAATATAAAACCTAAAGTTGCAAACTTAAAAGAAGGTAATGAAATAAAAACAGTAGATCCTGAGGATTTAAAGGTTGGAAATGTAATTATAGTTAAGCCAGGTGAAAAGGTTCCAGTAGATGGAGTTATAATAAATGGAGAAAGCTTTATAAATACATCAGCTTTAACAGGGGAATCTATTCCAAGAAAGATAAATATTAATGATGAAGTTTTAGCAGGTTATATAAATGAAAATAATGTAATAGAAATAAAAGTTACAAATGAGTTTAAAGATACAGCAATAAGTAAAATTATTGAACTTGTAAAAAATTCTAATAAAAATAAATCTAAAACAGAACTATTTATAACAAAATTTGCGAAAGTATATACACCAATAGTAGTGTTACTTGCTATAATATTAGCATTTGTGCCACCAATTTTTGTGGGATTTGAAACTTTAAGTGAATGGTTAAGAAGAGCACTTGTATTTTTAGTAACATCATGTCCATGTGCTATTGTATTATCAATACCACTTGGATATTTTGCAGGAATTCGGAAAAGCTGGAAAAGAGGGAGTATTAGTTAAAGGTTCTACTTATTTAGACGCCATCACAAAAGCAAATACAATGGTACTTGATAAAACAGGTACAATTACAAAAGGAAACTTTGAAGTAAGCAAGGTAATATTAGCAGAAGAGATAGAAGAAACAGAATTATTAGAAATTGCAGCAATTGCAGAAAGTATGTCAAATCATCCAATAGCAAAAAGCATATTAAACAGTGTAGATAAGGAAATTAATATTAAAGAAATTTCTGAATACAATGAAATTTCTGGGAAAGGGGTTAAAGTAAAATATAAAGGAGATGAATTTTTAGTAGGAAATTCTAAATTATTAGAAATTGAAAATATAAGGTATTATCCATGTAATGAAGTGGGAACAGTTATATATGTAGTGAAAAATAAAAAATATTTAGGTGCAATAATTATTTCAGATGTAATTAAGGAAGATAGTAAAGATGCTATAGAAAATGTTAAGCAGAATGGAATAAAAAATATATACATGCTAACAGGAGATAATAAAGAGACAGCAGATATTGTTGCGAGAGATGTCGGAATAGAAAATGTTTATTCTAATTTATTGCCAAATGAAAAAGTAGAAAAAATGAAAGAAATAAGAGAAAAGAATGGAATAACAATTGCAGTTGGTGATGGAATAAATGATTCTCCAATTTTAAGTTTGTCAGATATAGGAATATCTATAGGAAATACTGGATCAGATTTAGCAATAGAAACATCTGATATAGTTATAATGGATGGAAAATTATCTAGTATTAATAAATTAATAAAAACTGCAAAAAAAACTAAAAAAATAGTAATGCAAAACATATACTTTGCGATTGGTATAAAATTAATAGTTTTATTACTAGGAGCAATAGGAATATCTACAATGTGGGAAGCAGTATTTGCAGATGTAGGTGTAACATTTATAACAGTAATTAATACACTTAGAATATTTAGAAAATAGTGCAAAAAAATTGTAATAGGCGAAATATAGATAGTTGTAAATAAAGAAAGGAAGAAAACTAAGAAGTTTTCTTCCTTTCTTCTAATCTTCCTTACAATATGTAAGATAATTAGCATTGGGAGTTTTAATAAGTGAAATATCGTCAGTTATTTTAACAATTTCCTGAATTGGTCCAACTGTAACAGTATTAATAGTTGTAAGTTTTTTAATAGTAATTGCTGTTAGTCTAATTATTTCTTCTTCGGCAAGTTTACCTATGATATCATAACCTAGGTAAATATTATTCAATTTCGCATTGAATAATATAAGATACTTGCTATTAGAAGTCTTAATAACTGATATATAATCAGTTATTTTAACAATTTCCTGAATTGGTCCAACTGTAACAATATTCTCAAATTTTACGGATTTTTGATTAATAACAATCCGTGATAATTTAATTGTTTCTCCCGATGTGAGTTTACCTTTGATGTCATAACCTATGTAAGTATTCACCTTTTTCACCTCCTAAAATTTTTTAAAAAAATGTCCTACGCACAGATGCAAACAAGAGGTTTGTAAGTGTACATACTTATATTATATCATATTATGTAAAGCATGTCTAATTTTGATTTAATACTAAACATAAAACTTAAAAGAATTTAGACAATATATTATCTAAATTCTTTTAAATAATAGTATAAATAAATTTTATTTTATATCTTCTTTAGGTATTATGTTTGTTTCTAACAATTCAGGTTTTTTTAAATATCTATAGAATGATTTTAGTGCTGATGCATAATAAAATCCATCACAAATTCTTTCATCAGCAACCCATTTAAGTGTAATTGCTTTTTCTTCTTTAATGCTTTCATCTTCGTAAATATAACTTTTTTTCTTTTTACCCATTGCCAAAAATATACCAATTGTTCCAAAGTTATATATATGATGATAAATTGGGTCAATCCCAAGTGAGCCAACATTTGTTAAATATGCACTTGCATGAAATGGACTTAATTCAATTATTGCTTTTGGCATCATTCCATGTTTATCTAAAAACATTAATATATTTACAATTAATTTATATAACCAATCTGGAAGTAGTGATAATAGTTTTATTAATTTATCTGTATTGTTCTGTGTGTTAGTATCTTTATTAAACATTATAGTAGAATCTAATTTTTCTTTTATTTCAAATAAATTTTCTTTTCCTGTGAAGTGCAATTTTATATTTGTTTCTTCTGAATCTTCTGACATTCCTTTTTTTATGGTTAGTGAAACTACTACATCGTTTCTTGCATAAGTTCTACCATCCATAATAAATCTATTTAAATGTGGCTTTTCTGCTAGCAGTCTGACTATAGCTGCATATATGATATTCATATATGAAAGTTTAATTCCTTCTTGCTCTTTTTTAGCAATATATTCATCTATTTTTTTTATTGGTAAATCCTGTGTATAGTATACTTGAGCATCAGACCTTACCTTCATAATATGAGGTATAACTCTAAACATAGGATCTAATGTTTTTAATTTTCTTCCATCTGACCTTAATCCAAACATAATACATCTCTCCTTATGCAAAAAATTATATAATATAAATAATATATTTTGCAAGAAAATAATAAAATAAAAATTAAGATTATATATTGTTACTATTTAAAAACTTCAAATATGTAAAAAATTTCCAAATACTAATTGACAAAGATATTATTATAAATTAAACTAATTTATATAAAGATATTAATATATAATTTTAATATTGAAAGGAAGTGGAAAAATGGCTAACAAAAATAATCAATTTAGGAATATGAGTAAGGAACAATTAATAAGTATTATTAATAATCCAAAATCAAGTGAATCAGATATAATTATAGCTTCAATAGAAAAAGGTCATAGAGATATCGAAGAAGGTAATTATTATACGACAGAAGAAATCATTAAATATTTCAATAATATGGCTAGAGAATGCTAAATATGACTTAATTCAAATCTATAATTATATTTTAATAGATTCTTCATATTATGCAACAAAAACGGTAAACGAAATCATAGATAAAGTAAAAACTATCTGTAATTTTCCATATATGTTTAGAAAAGTACAAATCTATGATGATGAAAATATACGAGAGATAGTTTATAAATCATATAAAATAATATATGAAATTGATTCTAATAAAATTTTTATTCATAGAATTTTTCATTCTTCAAGGTTATTTACAATTCTATCTTAAAAATATAATTCAAATAAAAAAATTTAATATCTTTATATAAATTATATTGACAAATGACACAGTGTCATATATAATATATGACACTGTGTCATTTTAATATATTATAGTATGAAGGAGATGAAAAAAGTGCCAACAGATACTTTTAATAAACTTCCGGAAGAAAAGAAATTAAAGATTGTTATTGCAGCAAAAAAAGAGTTTGCAAGAGTAAGCTTAAAAGAGGCATCTATAAAAAATATTGTAGAAGATGCTGGAATTGCAAGAGGAAGTTTTTATCAATATTTTGATAGTAAAGAGGATTTACTTCAATATTTATTAAAAGAACGAGCAGAGGAAATGAATAGAAATCTTGAAAATACTCTAAATAAAACAAAGGGAGATATATTTGAAGTTTTTATTTCTATATATGATTATATGGTAGATGAATGTATAAACAAAGAAGAAGTAGGCTTTTTCAAGAAGATATTTGAAGAATTAAAAACTAGTCAAGATGATATATTTGTAATAGATTTAAAAAAGTACAAACCAAAAAAAATAGAAGAATATTATGATAAAGTAGATAAAATTAATTTAAAAATAGATAATATAGAGGAATTTAAACTTTTAACTAGATTGTTACATGCAGTAACAAAAAAGGCAGTAGTATCTAATTTTAAATATAAATCAAAACAAAAAGCGAGAGAGGATTATTTAAGGCAATTAGAATATATTAAATATGGAGTTATGAAAAAGGGAGGACAAAATGTTTAAAATTTTAAAAAATCTAAAGAAAACTTGGATATCAGTAGTAATAATTGTTTTACTGCTATGCCTTCAAGCATGGACAGATTTAACACTTCCAGATTATACATCTAAAATTGTAAATACTGGGATACAAGCTGGTGGAATAGAATATATAGCACCAGAGATAATTAGAAAATCACAAATGGATAATTTACTTATATTTACTTTAGATGATGAAGAAATATTAAATAATTACACTTTAATTTCTAAAAATGATTTATCTGATAATGAATATGAAAAAATAAAAGAAAAATATCCAGCAATCGAAAGTGAAAATTTATATGAATTGAATAAATTAAATAAGAAAGAAAAAGAAAGATTAGATGAAATTATAACAAAACCATTCATGGTAAGTTATTCTTTACAAAATGAGGAGACAGATAATCAGATAAAAAATCAAATGATGCAAAATAGTGCAGGAGTCGCACCTAAGGGCGACCCACAAATAATTAGCAAAATGTCTTTAATAGATATTATAAAAAGTATGCCACAAGAACAGAGTGAAGAAATAGCAAAAGAAATAAATAAACAAGTGGATGAAAAGTTAGGGACAATGCTTAGCCAAGCAGCAATTCAGGCAACAAAAGCAGAGTATACTGCAATTGGTGTAGACACAGATAAAATACAAAATAATTATATACTTGTAACTGGAATTCAAATGATAGGAATAGCATTAGTTAGTATGGTAGCAGCAGTTACAATTATGTTTTTATCTTCAAGAGTAGCAGCATATTTAGGAAGAACGTTAAGAGATAGAGTGTTTAGAAAAGTTTTACAGTTTACTAGAAAAGAATTTTCAGAGTTTTCTACCGCATCCTTAATTACACGTAACACTAATGATATACAGCAAATTCAAATGTTGATTACTATGCTGTTTAGAACTGTAGTATATGCACCAATTATGGGAATAGGAGGTTTCCTTCGAGTTTTAACTAATAGCAATAATTCAATGGCATGGGTTATTGGATTTGCTATTGTATGCGTTATTTCAATAGTATTAATTCTATTTATTATAGCAATGCCAAAATTCAAAAAGTTACAAGATTTAATTGACAGATTAAATCTTGTATCAAGGGAAATATTAACAGGTCTTCCTGTAATAAGAGCATTTAATACAGAAAAGAGAGAAGAAGCAAGATTTGAAGAGGCAAATAAAGAGTTAATGAGTACAAACATATTTGTAAACAGAGCAATGAGTATAATGATGCCAGCACTTATGTTTGTAATGAATGGAGTTATGCTTTTAATAATATGGGTAGGAGGACATAAAGTAGACGAAGGAGTTTTACAAGTAGGAAATATGATGGCATTTATACAATATACAATGCAAATTGTAATATCTTTCTTGATGATATCTATGATATCTATAATGCTTCCTCGTGCAGCAGTATCAGCAAAACGTATTAATGAAGTTTTGGAAACGGAACCTTCTATAAAAGATAAAGAACAAACAAAAGAATTTATAGAAGGAAAAAAAGGATATGTAGAATTTAAAAATGTTTCATTTAGATATCCTGATGCTGATACAGAAATTCTAGAAGATATAACCTTTACTGCAAAGCCAGGGGAAACGACAGCACTGATAGGTAGTACTGGAAGTGGAAAATCAACAGTAGTAAATTTAATACCACGTTTCTATGATGTAACAGGAGGAGAACTCTTAGTTGATGGTATTAATGTAAAAGATGCTCCTCAAAAAGAATTAAGAAAAAGAATAGGATTTGTACCACAAAAAGGAGTGTTATTCTCAGGAACTATTGCATCAAATATTAAGTATGGAGATGTTAATATTTCTGATGAACAGATGATAAAAGCAGCAGATATAGCACAGGCAACTGATTTTATAGAAAGAAAAGAAAAAGGATTCGGCTCTGAAATATCACAAGGTGGAAATAATGTATCAGGAGGACAAAGACAACGTTTGTCAATAGCAAGAGCTATTGCTATAGATCCAGAAATTATAGTGTTTGATGATAGCTTTTCAGCATTAGATTTTAAAACAGATAGTAAATTAAGAGAAGAATTAGCAAAACAAACTAAAGGAAAAACAGTTATAATTGTTGCTCAAAGAATAAGTACAATTTTAAATGCAGACCAAATAATAGTATTAGATGAAGGAAAAATAGTAGGAAAAGGAACGCATAAAGAATTAATGAAAAATTGTAAAGAATACAAAGAAATAGCAATGTCACAGCTATCAGAGGAAGAATTATAAAACGAGAGAAATACCTTAATCTATGAGGAATACCTTTAGTACGAGGGAAATGTCTAAATCTATGAGGAATACTTTTAGTACGAGGGAAATGCCTCAATCTATGAGGAATACCTATGAGTGAGGCTTGTCCCTAATCCAAATAAGGCTTGTCCCTCATCCAAATAAGGCTTGTCCCTCATCCGAATATAAAGGAGGAATAATTATGCCAGGACCAATGAGAAGAGCACAAGGTGTAACACATAAGGCAAAGAATTTTAAAGGAACAACAAAAAAGCTAATTAAAGATTATTTATCAAAATATAAACTAGCAATTTCAGTAGTTATAATATTTGCAATAGGAAGTACAATTTTTAATATAGTTGGACCAAAAATATTAGGTAATGCAACAACAGAAATTTTCAATGGAATTGTTGGAAAGTTATCTGGAGAAACAGGAATTGATTTTGGAAAAGTCGCAAGTATTTTACTTACATTACTTGGATTTTATATAATGAGTGCAATATTTGGCTTAATACAAGGTTTTACTATGACATCAGTTGCACAAAAAATAACATACAAATTGCGTAATGATATTGCAATAAAGCTAAATAAATTACCAATGAAATATTTTGACAAAAAAACAAATGGAGAGGTACTATCTATAGTCACAAATGATATAGATACATTATCACAAAACCTTAATCAAAGTATTACCCAAATTATAACATCAATTTGTACATTAATAGGAATTATAATAATGATGTTATCAATTAGTGTTGTTATGACAATTATTTCATTTGTTATTTTACCTATATCAGTATTTATTGTAAAAACAGTAGTAGGAAGATCTCAAAAATATTTTAAAAGACAACAAGAATATTTAGGCCATGTAAATGGTCAAGTTGAAGAAATATATGGTGGACACACTATTGTAAAGGCATTTAATGGAGAAGAATCAGCAATAAGAGAATTTAGAAAAGCAAATAAAGAATTATATACATCTGGATGGAAATCACAATTCTTATCTGGCTTAATGCATCCATTAATGATGTTTGTTGGAAACCTAGGATATGTTGCTGTATCAGTAGTAGGTGGTTACCTAGCAATAAAAGGAACAATAACAGTAGGAAATATTCAAAGTTTTATACAATACAATAAAAGATTTACACAACCAATAGAACAAATAGCACAAGTATCTGCAATGCTACAAGCAATGGTTGCAGCAGCAGAAAGAATATTTGAATTTTTAGAAGAGGAAGAAGAAGTAAAAGAAGCAGATAATAATATTGATACAACAAAATTAAAAGGAAATGTAGAATTTAAAAATGTTCGATTTGGTTATGATGAAGATAGAATTATAATAAATGATTTTAGTAGTAAAATTAAAGAAGGACAAAAAATTGCAATAGTTGGACCGACAGGTGCAGGAAAAACTACTATGGTTAAACTATTAATGAGATTTTATGATGTAAATAGTGGCGAAATTTTGGTAGATGGTCAGAATATAAAAGATTTCAAACGTGGAGATTTAAGAAAAATGTTTGGAATGGTACTTCAAGATACATGGCTATTTGGAGGAACAGTAAAAGAAAATATTAGATATGGTAAGCCAGAAGCAAGTGATAGTGAGGTTATAGAAGCAGCAAAAGCAGCACATGTTAATCACTTTATAAAAACACTTCCAAAAGGATATAATTCTGTACTAAATGAAGAATCTAGCAATGTATCAGCAGGGCAAAAGCAATTACTTACAATAGCAAGAGTAATACTTGCAAATCCTAAGATTTTAATATTAGACGAAGCAACAAGTTCAATAGATACAAGAACAGAACTTCAAATTCAATCAGCAATGGATAATTTAATGAAAGGAAGAACAAGTTTTATAATAGCACATAGATTATCTACAATAAAAAATGCAGATTTAATTTTAGTAATGAATCATGGTGACATTGTAGAACAAGGGACACATGAAGAGTTACTTGCTAAAAACGGGTTTTATGCAGATTTATATAATAGTCAATTCGATGGAGAAGAAGCTGTATAATTCCTAAAAAATAATAGAAGTATTTATTTCTATTATTTTTTTATGATATTATGCAAAAGTAGGAGTTTAATATAATGAAAGATAAAACAGAGCAATTTAAACAATTAGTAGATGATAGTGATAATATAGTCTTTTTTGGTGGTGCAGGAGTATCTACTGAAAGTGGGATTCCTGATTTTAGAAGTAAGGATGGATTATATAATCAAAAATATAAGTATCCACCAGAACAAATATTAAGTCATAGTTTTTTTATAAAAAATACAGAAGAGTTTTATAAATTTTACAAAGAAAAAATGAATAGCTTAAAGTATGAGCCTAATATAACACATATAAAACTAGCAGAGCTTGAAAGAAAAGGTAAATTAAAATCTGTTATAACTCAAAATATAGATGGATTGCATCAGAAAGCTGGTTCAAAAAATGTATATGAATTACATGGTAGTGTATTACGAAACTATTGCATGAATTGTCACAAATTTTATGATGCAGAATATGTGTTTAATTGTTATGATATACCAAGATGTAAGTGTGGTGGCATAATAAAACCAGATGTTGTTCTATATGAAGAAGGTTTAGATGATTCAACAGTAGAAAATTCAATAAAATCAATACAACAATCAGATTTGCTAATAGTTGCAGGAACATCTTTAACAGTATATCCAGCTAGTGGTTTGATAAATTATTTCAGAGGTAGAAATCTTGTTCTAATTAATAGAGATAGTACACCTTATGATAATATAGCAAACTTAGTAATAAATAATAGCTTAGGAAAAGTATTTGAACAAATATAAAAGTTAGATAAAAAGAGAAAATTTTATAGATAAAAATGTTATAATAAATCCAGATGGAGCTGATAGTATATGGACGAAAAAAGTATTGTAAATGGAAAGTGGAGATATCATTATCAACAGTCTAAACAAAATTTAAAATAACTACAAATAGTAATTTATAGTTTAAATGATTTGCTTGAAATTGTTTGCCCTTTGTTATATAATCACAACAAAATTAGTAAAATATAGAAGCTATAAATTTGATAAGGAAGATAATATATGTGGCTTGCAATAAAAAGAGGTAGTATTGTTGTAATAGGATTACTATTACAAATATTGCTAAGTTTATTTATATATTTAAAATTAGGTGAATACATACATCTTATTCAGGTTTTGTATGGAATTTTTAGTATATTAATAGTACTAGCAATTATAAAAGATAGTAAAAGATTAAGTAGTGATTTAATATGGATTATTGTAATAATGTTATTTCCACTAATAGGCACACTTTTATTTATCATACTAAATAAAAGTAAAAGTAACAGTAAGATATTAAAAAATATTAATAAAAATATAAAAGATGGACAGAAATATTTAATTCAAGATGAAAATATAGAAAAAGAAATACAAGAACAAAATTTAGGACAATTACGATATATTAGCGAGTTTGCAGGATTTCCTGTAACAAAAAATAATGAAGTAAAGTATTATCCACTTGGAGATGATGTTTTTCCTGTAATGCTTGAAGAGCTAAAAAAGGCAGAAAAATTTATCTTCATGGAATATTTTATTATTAACAAAGGTCAAATGTGGCAACAAATATTGGATATCTTAAAGGAAAAAGTAAAACAAGGCGTTGATGTTAGAGTAATGTATGATGATATGGGATCTATTGCAAAGCTTCCAACAAGTTTCCCTAAAGAGCTTGAAAAAGATGGAATAAAATGTATTTTATTTAATAAATTATCTCCATTTTCAGGTATTATTATGAATAATAGAGACCATAGAAAAATGACAATTATAGATGGACATACAGCTTTTTCAGGAGGAATAAATATTTCAGATGAATATATAAATGTAAATAGCAAATATGGTCATTGGAAAGATAACGGAATTATGATTAGAGGCGAAGCGGTTTGGAATTTTACAGTAATGTTTTTAGAAATATGGAATGCCTTTCGAAATGACGATAAAGATTATACAAAATATAAATATGAATTTAAAAAGCAATATGCAGAAAATGGATTTGTTGTACCTTATGGAGAAAGTCCATTAGATGATGAAATAACAGGAGAAGATGTATATTTAAATATTATAAATCAAGCAAAAAGATACGTTTACATCTATACACCATATTTAATAATTGATACAGATGTAATTAACAGTTTAGTTTTAGCTGCAAGAAGAGGTGTAGATGTTAGAATAGTTGTTCCTGGAATACCAGATAAAAAATTAGTTTATGATGTAACGCAATCATATTTTAATGCATTAATAAAAGGTGGAGTTAAAATATATACTTATACGCCAGGATTTATACATAGCAAAGTATTTATTTCAGATGATGAAATTGCAACTGTTGGAACAATTAATATGGATTATAGAAGTTTGTATTTACATTTTGAATGTGGAATTTATATGAAGGATACAAATGTAATACAAGACATAAAGCAAGATATAATGAGTGCTATAAATATATCTCATAAAGTAACACTAGAAGAATCTAAAAGTGGAGTTATAAAAGGTATGTGGCAAGCAATTTTAAGAATATTTGCACCACTTATGTAGCTGAAAATATAGGAGGAAATAAAATGAATTTATACGAGGATTTAAAATGGAGAGGATTAATACAAGATATAAGCGATGAAGAATTAATTAATAAGTTAAATAATGAAAAATTAACATTTTATATAGGAACAGATCCAACAGCAGATAGTATGCATATAGGACACTATTCATCTTTTTTAATTTCAAAAAGACTTGCAAAATATGGACATAAACCTATTTTATTAATAGGAGGAGCAACAGGTTTAATTGGAGACCCTAAACCAACTGCTGAAAGACCAATGATTACAAAGGAAGAAGTTCAGCACAACATAGAAGGTTTAACTAAGCAAGCTAAAGAAATATTTGGCTTTGAAGTAGTTAATAATTATGACTGGACAAAAGATATAAATGTTATAGATTTTCTAAGAGATTATGGAAAATACTTCAATGTAGGATATATGCTTGCAAAAGATAAGGTAAAATCAAGAATGGAAACAGGTATTACATATGCAGAATTTTCATATATGATTTTACAAGCACTGGATTTTTTACATCTATATGAAACAAAAAACTGTGTGCTTCAAGTTGCGGGGTCAGACCAATGGGGGAATATAACATCTGGAATAGAATTAATTAGAAGAAAAACAGATAAAACTGCTTATGGTATGGTTATGCCTTTAGTTACAGATTCTAATGGAGTTAAATTTGGAAAAACAGAAGGAAATGCATTATGGCTTGATAAAAATAAAACATCAAGTTATGAGCTATATCAATACTTAATTAATTTAGAGGATTCAATGATTATAAGTTACTTAAAGAAACTAACATTTTTAAGTAAAGCAGAGATAGAAGAAATAGAAAAAATACATGCGGAAAGACCAGAATTAAGAGAAGCCCATAAAATACTTGCAAGAGAAATTATAACAGACTTACATGGAAAAGAAGAATATGAAAAAGCAATTAGAATTAGTGAGGCTCTATTTAAAGGTAATTTTAGTGAATTATCAAATGAAGAATTAGAAGAAGCTTTTAAAGGAAACGAAATAAAAGATATAGAATTAGATACAAACATAGTAGATGTGCTAGTTGCAATGGGTGTTGCACAGAGCAAAAGACAAGCAAGAGAATTTATTTCAAATAACAGTATAGAAATAAAAGGCGAAAAAGTAAATGATTTAGATAGAGTTATTGATAGTACTTACCTTACAAACGATACTTATCTAATAATAAAAAGAGGTAAGAAAAATTATTATATAGGGAAAATAGATTAATAAAGTTATACAAACAAAAAGAAAATGAAACTCTTATTTTCATTTTCTTTTTTTATTATTGTATTATAACAAATGATATGTTAATATAAAAATGAAAATGATAATGAGGAGGAAAATTTATGATAGCAATAGGGAGCGATCATGGAGGATATGAACTAAAAGAAGAACTAAAAAAATATCTAGAAGGAAAAGGACTAGAGTGTAGAGATTATGGTGCTTTTTCTACAGATAGAGTAGATTATCCAATAATTGCAAAAAAGGTTGCAACATCTGTACAAACAAAAGAATGTGAAAAAGGGATATTAATTTGTAGGTCAGGATATGGTATGGCAATGGTTGCCAATAAGTTTAAAGGAATTAGGAGTGCACCATGCTTTTGTACTAGAGCAGCAGAGTTTTCAAGACTTCATAACAATACAAATGTCTTATCACTTGGAGCAGATTATGTAACAACAAATGAAGCAAAAGAAATTTTAGAAGTTTGGCTTAATACAAAATTTGAAGGTGGAAGGCATCAGGAAAGATTAGATTTAGTTTCAGAAATAGAAAGAGAGAATATGAAATGAAAATAATCTTAGCATCAAATTCACCAAGAAGAAAAGAATTAGTACGGAAAAATTATAGATAATTTTGAGGTAGTAGCAAGTAATTTTGATGAAAGTACAATATCAGAAGATAACCCAGAAAAACTTGTATCAAAATTATCAAAATGTAAAGCGAAAGAAGTTTTTGAAAGATTTCAAAAGAAATACAAAGATTTAATAGTAATTGGTGGAGACACAGTAGTATATTTTAATAATAAAATTTTAGGAAAACCAAAAGATAAAGTAGATGCATTTAGAACTTTGAAAATGTTACAGGGGAATATAAACTATGTATATTCAGGTTTATCAGTTATATTAGAGAAAAACGAAAAAATTATAGAACACGTTGATTTTACAAAAACAGCAGTATATATGAAAAAAATGACAGATGAAGAAATAGAAGAATATATAACAACAGGAGAACCTATGGACAAAGCAGGAAGCTACGCAGTTCAGGGCATAGGAAGTAAATTTATAGAAAAAATTGAAGGTTCATACAGTTCAGTTGTAGGATTAGATATAGAAAAATTAGAAGAAATATTAAATAAATTGTTGTTTATTTAATTAAGTGTTCTCTAGAAAAGGTTTATTTATTTGTTTCCAACGCGAATTCCGTTACTGAATCTGTAAGTTGCTAAAGCAACAACAGTTTCATGTAACGAAAGCTGGATCGCGTAACTGAGAAACAAATAAATATAACCTTTTCTAGAAATCAATTGATATTTTACAAACAACAATTTGTAAAAGGAGTAATAAATATGATAAAAGAATTTAAAAAATTTATAGCAAGAGGAAATGTAATTGATTTAGCAGTAGGTGTAATTATAGGAGGAGCATTTGGAAAAATAGTAACTTCAATAGTAAATGACATACTAATGCCTTTAATAGGTGTTATAATTGGAGGAATTGACTTTACAGGTTTAAGTTTTACAATAGGAGAAGCTAAAATATCATATGGTAATTTTATACAAAATGTAATTGATTTCTTAATAGTAGCTTTTTGTATATTTATTTTAGTAAAAATAGTTAATAAAATAACACACAAGGAAGAACCAAAAGAAGAAGTACCTCCAAAACCAGCTGACGTAGTATTATTAGAAGAAATAAGAGATTTATTAAAAGAAAAATCAGAAGATATAATAGATGAAGAATAATATTATTAGTTTAAATTTTTGTAAAAAGTTGTAAAATATTTTTAAAATTATTGTAAAATTTTGGAAATTAAAGTATAATAAAAACAGCCTTTTCATAAAGGAAATCTTTGTGTAAAGGAGGTGAGTTATTTTGTCAGGCTATATGTTGATATGGATTCTACTTCAGAAAATTGAAAAATTGGAAGAAGAATTGAAGAAATATCAGAAAGACAACGAAAGCCAAAAAATTACATAGTAATTTCAGAGCAGTTCTCCCTGCTCTGTTTTCTTTTTAGCATAAAAAAAGATATGTGTTTCTCCCCACATATCTGATGCGTTATTGTCAGGCTACACTAGACAACTTCGCTTAAGCTATAATTAGTATAGCATTATTAGTTATATTTGTCAAATGATTTTTTAGAAATATCTAAGCAAAATATGAAAGAAATGTGATAATGTCTTAAGTAAAGAAATGAGAAAATGTCCCAACTAAAAAATATTTGTTCTCT
>CANQIC010000028.1 GCA_947623865.1 uncultured Clostridia bacterium
TTTGCTTTTATGAGAGGAACTAAATTTAAGAAAAGAAGATTTTAAGGATACACACTAAAACCTTAATTACATTTTTAATCTATAAGCATAATAGTAAAAATTGACTTATTATGTAAAATATGATATAATAAATTTAGCAAGTCTAGAATGGCTTGACTAAATTATTTTTTGGAGGTGTACCGTAATGAACGAGGTACAAAAGAAAAGAGTAGAACTCATGAAGGAAAATATTGTTGATGCATGCCGGAGCAAAGGTATATCAGTAGAGGACTTGCTAGAGGCAATTATAAATTTGCTTGGCAAAGAGCCTCCTCCTGGACATACTCCTGAAACTACATCTAAACCTAAAACAGAAGCTAAGAAGAGCATTGAGTACAGAATAATGAAATTATTCAGAGAAATTGGTATTCCAGTGAATATTAAAGGGTATGAATATATTAAAGAATCCATTATATATGTGCTGGAAAAAGGTAATGTTGCTGTGACAAAAGAATTATATCCTTATGTTGCTAAGAAGTATGGAACAACTAGTTCACGTGTTGAGCGTGCTATAAGGCATGCAATTATAGTTGCATGGAATCGAGGAAATCCAGATGTACTTGAAAAGTATTTCGGATTTACTATTGATCCTGCAAAAAATCAACCTACCAATAGTGAGTTTATTTATATGATTGCTGAAGTTTTAAAAATTCATGCAATCTAAAAACTCTAAAATCCAAAACAGGCCCTAGCTATAAAACTGGGGTCTTTCCTTATGTATATAAATATAAAAAATACATATAATAATATTATTGGAAGATATTGTATGAAAAAAATTGTTGTGATATAATCTATTAAAAAGAGGGACATACCTCAATCTATGAGGAATACCCTTGACTGAGGTGTGTCCCTCAAACCTTGTAAAAGACATACCTCGATCTATGAGGAATACCCTTGGCTGAGGTGTGTCCCTCAAACATTGTAAAAGACATTACAAATGATAGAAAGGAGAATATTATGTCAGAATACGAAAGTCTAAAAGAAAAATTATTTAACAATAAGATATGTGGATGGGAAAATATTAGTGAGGAAGAAAAACAAAAAATAAACACATTTGGAGATGAATATATATACTTTCTAAACAATGCGAAAACAGAAAGAGAAGTAGCTGAGTTTGCAAAAGACGTGTTGAAAAAAAATGGTTTTGTAGATTTAAGAGAAAAAATAGTTTTAGAGCCAGGAGATAAAGTATACTATTTAAACAGAGAAAAAAGTATGTATATAGCGATAATTGGAACAGATTCTTTGGAAAGTGGACTAAATATAGTAGGAGCACATATTGATTCACCAAGATTAGATTTAAAACCAAATCCTTTATACGAAGATACAGGATTTGCATATTTTAAAACACATTACTATGGAGGAATAAAAAAATATCAATGGACAACAATTCCATTAAGCATACATGGTGTAATTGTGAAAACAAATGGAGAAAAAATAAAAGTAAATATAGGAGAAGATGAAACAGACCCAATATTTACAATAACTGACCTTTTACCACACTTAGCACAAGACCAAATGGAAAAGAAATTAAAAGAAGGAATTTCAGGGGAAGACCTAAATCTTCTTATAGGAAGTATTCCATATGGAGATGACAAAACATCTGAAAAAGTAAAATTAAACATATTAAAAATATTAAATGAGAAATACGGAATAACAGAAAAAGACTTACTAAGTTCAGAAATAGAATTAGTACCTGCATTCAAAGCAAAAAGTTTAGGATTTGACAGAAGTATGGTAGCAGGATATGGTCAAGACGATAGAGTATGTGCATATGCAGAAATAAGAGCAATGCTTTCTGTACACAATCCTAAAAAAACAGCAGTATGTATATTATCAGATAAAGAAGAAATAGGAAGTATGGGAAATACTGGAATGGAATCACACGTATTTGATACATTCATTGCAGAATTATTAAACAAAAAAGGAGAAAATAGACCTAATTTATTAGACAAAGTATTCTGTAACTCAAGAATGCTATCAGCAGATGTAGATGCAGCACTTGACCCAATATATGCATCAGTATCAGAAAAAAATAATGCATCCTTCTTAGGACATGGAATAGGATTTAACAAATATACAGGTTCAAGAGGAAAATCAGGAGCATCAGATGCAAACGCAGAATATGTAGCAGAAATAAGAGCAATGTTAGAAGCAAACAATATATCATACCAAATAGGAGAACTTGGAAAAGTAGATGTAGGTGGAGGCGGAACTATTGCATACATTCTAGCAAATAAAGGAATAGACGTAATAGACTGTGGAGTACCAGTATTATCAATGCACTCACCATATGAAGTAACAAGTAAATTTGATATATACGAAAGCTACAGAACATACGAAGCATTCATGAAATAAATAAAATGGGTGCAAAAGGGGCCAGGCCCTTTTTGCACCCATTTGGGGGTATTTGTATTATGGGCATTATGGGCAAATTAAACGAAGAAAGGATTTGATACAATGCCTCGAGCAAAAAGACATTTAGTAAATGGTGGAATTTATCATATACTGATAAGAGGAGTAAATAAACAGATTATTTTTAATGATGATAAAGATAGACAAATGTTTATTAGAATGATGAATTACTGTAAGAAAAAATATGATTGTAAAATTTACGCATATTGTTTAATGAATAATCATGTACATATATTATTTGAAGATAAAGAATTTATGATTAGTGACTTTATGCATGATATTGCTTACATATATGCAGAAAATTTTAATAAAAAATATAATAGAGTAGGACATTTATTTCAAGATAGGTTTAAGAGCATACATGTTTATAATGATAATTATTTGCTAAGACTCATAAGATATATACATAGAAATCCAGAAAAAGCAGGAATATGCAAAACGGAAGAATACAAATGGAGTAGCTATAAGGAATATGTTTATCTACCTAAAATAATAGAAAGAGAAAATATTTTAAATAAATTTCATAGTGATGAAAAAATTGCAATAACTAAATTTAAAGAATTTATAGCTGATAATAGTCAAGAAGATTTAGATAGCATATATGCAAAAGAAAAGTTAAAAGATGAAGAAGCAATACAACTTATAAAGAATATAACCAATTTAGAAGAAATTTCAGTAATAAAAAATTATAAAAAAGAAAAAAGAAATGAGATTATTAATGAAATTTTAAAAATAAACAATATAAATGCAACTCAAATTGCAAGAATTCTTGAAATCAGTAGGAATTTTAAAAATAGGATGTAAAAAAATTCGGTGCAAAAGGGGCCTGACCCCTTTTGCACCGAAAACGACAGAACTTTACAAATTATATAAATTACTGTCTATGCATAGTTTTGCTCTTGCTGCTGTTTTTTCATCAGATGCAAGGGCGTTTTCTAGAAATTCAGGATGTGCTATTAAGAATTTTTTCATTGTTTCATCTGGATTTTCATAGAAATTTTTTAACATTTCAAATTGATTTTCATTTATTATATTCATATCAAGGGCTTTTTTGAATAGACTTTCATCTATGTTGATAATAGATAATGATTTAACATTTTCGTTTTCTAATTTTTGTCTGCCACCTTGCATTCTATCTACAACTACTGTACTCCAAGCAATTTCTGCTCCTAAACTTTTAATTGCAGGAATCCAAGCTCTTAAGTAGCTAGAAGCTTCTGTAATCAAATCAGCTATATGTAATACTTTAGCATTTTTTACATCTGATTTATTAATTTCTTTTTCGAAGCTACTATCGTTTATTACCATACTTAAATCTTTGTAAATAGTAATGTGTGGTTTTGAAAGTAAGTTTGCAATTATATTAGAGAAAAACCAATCTCTTCTTTCGCCACCTGATACGTAGTCTATATCATCTACATTGATATTTTCTTTAATAAATTTAATCATTTCATCAATTACATTTTTATATATTTCATTTTTATTGTAATGATTTAATGTTCTTTCAAAAACTTTCTTAGGAAGGGTTTCTTTATTTTCTTTTTCACAATCAATAAATTTTAATAAATCTACTGCATCTTTTTCACTTCCATAAAGAAAATGTGTGTTTATATAATATGGTCCTATCTTGCCAGAAGTATACCAAAATGGTTTATTGTCTGGACAAATTTTTAAAGCGTTAGTTTCAAATAAATATGATACTAAATTACTCATATAAAAACCTCCATTCGAGCAATTAAATGCTATACAAAATATTTCATTTAATAATATAAATCAAAAATAGAAGAAAGTCAAATAAAAACCTTGAAAAAAATAGTATAAAATGATAATATTGTAAAAACAGAAAAAGGGGGATGAAAAGTGACAACATTATTAAAAAATGGTAGATTAATAGATTATAAAACTAATACTAATGATTATTTTGATATTTTTATCGAAAATGGAATTATAAAAGAAATCTCTAAAGAAATAAATAAAATAGCTGATGAAATTATTGATTGTACAAACCTATTTATTATACCAGGTATGATAGATATTCATTGTCATTTAAGAGAACCTGGATTTGAACATAAGGAAACTATAGAAACAGGAATGAAAAGCGCTGCCAAAGGTGGTTTTACTTCTATTTGTCCAATGCCAAATACAAAACCAGCTTGTGATAGTGTTTTTATTTTGCAAAAAATACAGACGGAAGCAAAAAGAGTGGGAGTTTGCAATGTGTTTCCATATGCGAGTGTAACAATTGGAGAAAAAGGAGAAGAACTAACAGATTTTGAAGCTTTAAAAAATGCAGGAGCAATTGCTTTTTCAGATGATGGTATGCCAGTAGTAAGTAGTAAAATTATGAGAGAAGCAATAATTAAATCAAATGAGTTAGGTACATTTGTAGCATCACATTGTGAAGATAAAGAGCTTGGAAAAGGTGCAATAAATAAAGGAAAAATATCAGAAAAGTTAAATGTAAAAGGTGTGTATCCAGAGGCAGAAATATTAATGGCTGCAAGAGAAATAGAGCTTGCTGAAACAAATAAAAAACACGTACATATATGCCATATAAGTACAAAAGAAAGCGTTAATATGATAAGAGATGCTAAAAAAAGAGGAGTAAATGTAACTTGTGAGACATGTCCACATTACTATAGCTTTACAGAAGATGAAGTATTAGTGTCTGGAACAAATGCAAAAATGAATCCACCTCTTAGAACAAAAGAAGATTTAGACGCAATAGTGGAAGGATTAAAAGATGGAACAATTGATAATATAATAACAGACCATGCTCCACATTCTGCTGAGGAGAAAAATCAAGAATTATCAAAAGCACCAAATGGAATAATAGGATTTGAAACAGCACTTAGTGCAACTGTAACGAATTTAGTGGATAAAGGATATATTTCCTATTTAGATATGGTAAAATTAACAAGTTATAATCCAGCAAAATTATTAGGAATTGATAGAGGAGTAATAGAAGAAGGTAAAATTGCTGATATTACAATATTTGACCCAAATAAAGAATATATTTATACAAAAGAAAGTATAGTATCAAAATCAAAGAACTCACCATTTATAGGTAAAAAACTAAAAGGAGAAGTAAAATACACAATAGTAAATGGAAAAGTAGCTTACAAGTTTTAATTTGGCAAAAAAGGGGACAGACCCCTTTTTTGCCAAAAGTATAAATTAGAAGGAGAATGATAAATATGGAAAATGCAATGGACAAATTAATTAACAAAATTAAGGAGACAAACAATCCTACAGTTATGGGATTAGATCCAAGGTATGATATGATACCAGAAAGTATTAAATCTAAATACACAAAAGATGTAGAAGGTTCTTGTAAGGCAATATTAGAATTTAATAAAGGATTAATAGATAGTGTATGTGATATAGTACCTGCTGTAAAGCCTCAAATTGCTTTTTACGAGATGTTTGGTGTAGAAGGTATAAAAGTATTTAATGAAACATGTAAATATGCTAAAAATAAAGGAATGTGCGTAATAGCAGATGTAAAAAGAGGAGATATAGGTTCAACTGCTGCAGGATATTCAAATGCATTTTTAGGTAAAACTCCAATAGGAGATCAAAAAGTATCAATATATGATGTTGACTTTGTAACGGTAAATCCATATCTAGGAATTGATGGAGTAAAACCATTTATAGATGACTGCAAAGAATATGGAAAAGGAATATTTGTTTTAGTAAAAACATCTAACAAATCATCAGGTGAATTACAAGATTTAAAATTAGAAGATGGAACTACAATATACGAAAAAGTAGCAAGTTTAGTAAGTTCTTGGGGAGAAGAATTAGTAGGAGAATATGGATATAGTAGTGTAGGAGCAGTAGTAGGAGCAACATATCCTATTCAAATAAAAGAACTAAGAGAAATTATGCCAAAAACATTTTTCTTAATACCAGGATATGGAGCTCAACGGAGGAAAAGCAGAAGACATAGCTCAAGGATTTAAAGACGGAATAGGTGGAATTGTAAATGCCTCAAGAAGCCTAATGGCAGCATACAAATCTGACAGATGGAAAGACAAATATTCAGATGAAGAATACGGAAAAGCAACAAGAGCAGAAGCAATAAGAATGAGAGATGAATTAAATAAAGAAATTTTAAAATAAATTTTAGAAGGGAGAATAACATGCCAGTACAATTACATGCTAAATTGATTAAAAAAGAACAATTAAAGACAGACATATTTAAATTTTCTTTATCAGCTAAAGAAATTGTGGATATTGCAAAACCAGGTCAATTTATAGAAATAAGAGTTACAGAAGGGATTGATCCATTCTTAAGAAGACCAATTAGTATATATAACATGGATAAGGAAAATGGAATTTTAGAGATAATATTTAGAGTTCAAGGAAGAGGAACAGAAATTTTATCAAGAAAAAAAGAAGAAGATTTAGTTGATATAGTAGGACCATTAGGATACGGAACATTTAAATTTGAAGAATATAAAAACATAGCAATACTTCGGTGGAGGAATAGGAGTATTTCCTTTATACGAACTCGCTAAAAATGCCTCAAAAAGTATAACAGTAAATACATATTTAGGATTTAGAAATAAAGAAGCGGTATTATTAGAAGAAGAATTTAAAAAAGTATCAAACAAATTAGTAATTACAACAGATGATGGAAGTTATAAGATACATGGATTTGCAATAAACGAGTTAAAAAAAGATTTAGAAGAGGATAAAATAGAAGCAATATTTGCATGTGGACCATTACCATTACTTAAAGCTGCTCAAAGTTTAGCAAAAGAAAAAAATATTCCGTGTCAAATATCATTAGAAGAAAAAATGGGATGTGGACTTGGAGTGTGTTTGGGATGTGCAGTAGAAGTAGTAGATGGCGGATATGAGCATGTATGCAAACAAGGACCAGTATTTGACAGTAATAAAGTAGTAATTTAAAAATTGGTGAAAAAGGGGCCAGGCCCCTTTTTCACCAAAAAGGAATAAGAGGTGTTAAATTTATGAATACAGAAGTTAATTTTGCAGGTATTAAAATGAAAAATCCTGTAACAGTCGCATCAGGTACATTTGGATATGGAAGAGAATATAGTCAGTTTTTTGATTTAAGTAAGCTTCGGAGGAATTATTACAAAAGGTACATCTTTAAAACCAAGAGATGGTAATAAACCATCTAGAATTTATGAAACTCCAAGTGGTATGCTAAATAGTATTGGACTTCAAAATCCAGGTGTAGAATATTTTATGCAATATGATTTACCTTGGCTTAAGAATCAGAATGTTGCAGTTATAGTAAATGCGTGTGGGAGTACAATAGAAGACTATGTTGAACTTTGCAAAATATTGAATAAAGCAGATATAGATGGAGTTGAACTTAATTTATCGTGCCCAAATGTTAAAGCAGGATGTTTAGCATTTGGAACGACATATGAAGGCGTGAAGGAAGTTACAAGTCAGGTAAGAAAAGTTTTAGATAAGCCGTTGATAGTAAAACTTACTCCAAATGTAACGGATATAACACTTCCAGCAAAGGGAGCAGAAGATGCTGGAGCAGATGCAGTATCACTAATTAATACATTACTTGGAATGAGTATTAATATAAATACAAGAAAACCATATCTTGCTAATAATACGGGGGGATTATCTGGACCTGCTGTAAAACCAGTTGCAGTAAGGATGGTATATCAAGTTTCACAAGCTGTAAACATTCCAATTCTTGGTATGGGTGGAATTATAAATGGGGATGATGCAATAGAATTTATGCTTGCAGGAGCATCAGCGGTATCTATTGGTGCTGGTAATTTTATAGATCCTTATACTAGTGTAAATACAGTAAAAGGTATTGAAGAATATATGAAAAATAATAATATAGATAAGATAGAAGATATTGTAGGAAAGGTACAAATGAATTAAATAAAGGGTGAGAACCAGTTTTTCTCATTATAGATAATAAAAAACTTCATAGCTTAGCTAGGAAGTTTTTTTAAAATTTGTATATTGTTGTAGTATCATAAATTTCATCTGCTTTAAGAATTGAAGAGGGAAAATTCAAGTTATTCATACTATCAGGAAGAAAACCTGTTTCTAAACAAATTCCACTCCTATTTTTATATAAGCAATTATCTTTTCCAATTATTTTATTATTTTCTATAAAATTCCCAGCATAGAATTGAACACCAACGCAATCAGTATATACCTGCATACTTCTACCAGATTTTTCGTCCGATAAAACTGCTATCTTTTCTATGTCAGTTTGTTTTTTATTTATAACATAACAATGGTCATATCCACCTGTAAAATGTAATTGTTCAAAATTAGAATCTATCTCATCGCCAATTTTTTTAAAATTTCTAAAATCCATAGGAGTATTGGCTACATCTATAAGATTTCCTGTTGGAATAAGTTCATTATCCACTTCTACAAATTTATTAGCATTTATATAAAGTTTTTGATTCATAGCAGTTCCGATTATTATGCCCAGACAAATTAAAATAGCTATGATTAGTCATATTTACAATAGTATCTTCTGTAGATTTTCCATGATAATTAATTTTTAATTCATTGTCATCAGTTAGAGTATATGTAACAGTAATATCTAATTCACCTGGAAAACCTTGGTCACCATCTGGACTAATTAAATTAAATGAAACAGAATTACTATTTTCATCTATTGAATAACTCCATATTCTTTTATTATATGGATTAAATCCACTATGCAAATTATTTTTTTCTCTTTCGTTTTTATCTAAATTATATGTTGTATCATTTAATGAAAAGCAAGCATTTTTTACTCTATTGCTATTTCTACCAATGATGGAACCAAAGTAACAACAATCATTTGTAAAATACTTTTCCAATGTATCAAAACCTAAAACAACATCATCTAATTTTCCATTTTTATCAGGAACAAATAGTGAAATAAGTATTGCTCCAAAATTAGTAAATTTTGCAATTAATCCATTTGAATTTGTTATAGTAAAAAGTTTAATATTATTGGTATTAGAACTTCCAAAACCCAAAATTTCAATCATAAAGTACCTCCTTGAAATTTATAAAATAAGTATATATTAATAAAGATAAAAAAGCAAATTTGCAAAAAGCCATATAAAATGGTATAATAATATTAAATCTTAGGTTTTGCTTAAGAAAATTTTTTAGAAAGAAGGAATAATAATGTTATTCAAAGTTCGGAATAAGAAATCGGAGAAAATATATCGTGTATTTGATGTACGGTATAATCATAGAAGACAGGATAATGATGTAAATTGTTCTGAAAAAGAAAAATTTATGTCTAAATACACTGAATTTTTTATCTATGATGAAGACTTAGAATGTTTTAGATGGGACTTTGTCAATGGATATGAGCCCATAGAATAACGTAAATGTCACCTGACTTCAGGTGGCATTATTCCTATATAAAGTATCAAAATAGAACTAACCTTCATAAAATATAAAGAATAAATTTATGGAGGTTTTTTTATGGCTAAAATACTAGTTTTTAATAACGATACAGATAGAATGGAAACATATTATAGAGGAGAAAGTGAGGCAATGCCATATAATGCAAATAGGACTTTAACTGTTGGAGAATTTAGAGGTTCAAGTGGTAGTCCAACTCTTTGGACAACAAAAAGAGCAATGCAAAGTTTTAATACAACCAGATACTTATTCGGAGCTCCAATACCAGTAGGGTTTGCATTTAAAAGACCATGGGAAGGTGGACATGGAAGTCAGAGTCAGCATTATGCAGGAGTAGCATTTGATGCAGGGCAAGTATTAAGCAATACTCAAAGAAATAGGCTAAGAAATACAGCAATAAGTTCTGGAGTATGGTCGTATGTAGAACCAGCATCACTTACACCAACATGGGTTCATTTTGATAAAAGATTTGGAAGACCGGCCTGTGGAACTGCAGGATATCCATTAATAAGGCAAGGTAGTATAAGCACATATGTTTTAATTGCACAAGATGATTTAAATACATTAGGTTTTACAACAGGGGGATTAGATCGGAATATTTGGATCTAGAACAAGAGAGGCAGTAAGAAACTACCAAAGAAGTAGAGGTTTGTCTGCAGATGGAATAGTTGGATGTAATACTTGGCGTTCACTTCAAGAAGATGTGGTAGGAACAGGAAGAACAAGTACAACAATAGATTAAAAGGATTTTAGGGTTTATCCCCAAAATCCTTATTTGTTTTCTTTAATAACTTTACTTTCAAATTCTTCCCATGACTTACTAAATTCATGATTAGAAAATGCTTCTTTTAACCCATTTACTTGCTTTAATTTAATAATTTCATCTAATTCCATACCAAGATGAAGAGATATTGTACTGTCATCCCATCCAGCTTTGGTAAGTTCCATTACTATTTTAGACATATCTAAAATTTGATGCGTACCTCTTGCTCTATTATGACGTATTGTACTTGCAATACGATTATCTAATTGTTTATCAATGGTAACAATTGGAATTTTTTTTAAATGGAAATATTCTTTTGCACATCTATATCTATGAAATCCATCAACTATTATATAAATATCATTTTCTTTATCATAGTATGTAACAATTGGTTGTGTGTATCCATCTTCTTCGATAGAATGTTTTAAAAGTCTCATTTCCGGAGGGGCAACTTTATTAGGGTTATAGTCATTTGCAATAACCTTATCAATATCTACCATTTTTACATTTAATACGGGAAAAGTGATTTCTTTACTCATTAATACCACTCCTAATTCTGATAAAGTTTTTATATTCATTATTTCCTGTACAATTAAATCCACAAGCACTATAAACATCAGAATATATTTTTGTAACAATACTATCCTTTATTTTTGTTTCTTTACTAACATAAGTTAATAATTCAATTAGAAAATCATCCTTTATAGAATAAATATTCTTAATTACACCTGATGCAATAGAAACAAAAGCAACAGGATTGTTGTTATCTAAATATATATACCACTCTTTATTATTATCATCATAAATCCTATCATTTGTTTTGTTTTCTACTATTCTAGAACCAAAAAATCTTCCCATGATATTATAAAAATCTTTTGACTTGTTATCCATTTTTAGAATCATTTATTTATCACTTCCTCTTTTATAAATTTATTTAAATCAGGATCTGTTGTTATAGTATTTGCTGAAAGCAAATTATCCCATTTATGAGCTAATTTTCTAAGTTCATCTTCTTCAGTTTTTGTTTGAGCAAATGAAAGCCTTTTAAGATAAAAATCATTTTTTTCAACAGCTCTTGCAATTCTACGCCATGAAATTGCTTTTTTTTGATTTTCTAATTTCTTAGGTGCCTCCTCTGGTATTTGGTCAAAATCTACTGCATATTTTTTCCTATACCAAATCATAAATTTTTTAATTTTTCTATAATAATTCATCATAAGATCTCTATTATAAAGTCCAATACTTTCCAGTAAAAAAACAGTATACTGCTGCCAAGACATGAAATCTGGCTTAGAACTTTTAATATCACCTAATGCAGAAGTTCTGCAGTATATATTTCCGAAGTTAACACCATTAACACGACTAACTACTTTTGCCCATGTTTCATATTCTAATGCTTTAAATTGATCCAACCCTTTTCGTTGATCATCTCCATAAGGTTGGCAAATTCTTTGGTCTGCCAAAGTAACACCATTTTTATACATCAAATCATATATTTTATTATATTTTAAATCTAACTTACTAACAGCTCCCCATATATCTTCTACTCTAAAGTCATAAATTGGATAGAAATTATATGCATCAAGCACCTGATTAGAAAATTTTACTCTTGTAGTCCAATTATAATTTTTAAAAGTTTCTTTACTTTTTTGGAAAGTAATTGTACGAAAACGATTTAAACTCTCATCAGTTCTAATACCTATTCCACATGCTATGGGACCCTGATGTTGATCTTTATACCAAGAAGCAAATTGAAGAATAAATTCTTCAAATTCTTCTCCTTTTCTAAACCAGTCGAACGGACAATTTTTTATATTAATGCTGTCTTTTGGCATTTCTCTTATCCAAAGGTGTTTGCTTTCATCATCCCAACAAATCCATTTAGGTTGAAGAATTGACACAGCATTTCTTAAAGCTAAAGGAAGAGCAATATGATAAAAAGTTCTTATTTGGGATAATTGCTTTAATTCATTCAGATGGTCAATTGTGCATTTATATTGACCTTCTAAATCTATGTATAAAACATCAAATTTCTTGTTCATTCGCTTTGCAACAATATTTGCAAGTTGAACCATAACTGAGCTATCTTTACCAGCACTTACACTAAAATAGATATTTTCAAAATTATTAAATATAATTTCAAGACGCTCGAATGCAGCATCTAATACATTTTTTTCTAAATAAATTTTAGGCATGAGTAAGTTCAGCTTCCTTTCATATTTAATTATAAGTTAATCTACAATTTACGTCAAGAAAAAACATTAATTTATAAATTAATGTTTACCATAGAAGTAATATAATACTTCAAACAGTATTTTTATTACTTTAAAAACAATTAACAAAACTTGATAAACTATTATAAATGTGATAAAATTCACAAAAGAAAAGAGGAGATTAAATGAAAGTTATATTATTGCAAGATATAAAAAATATAGGAAAAAAAGATGATATAATAAATGCAAATGATGGATATGCAAGAAATTTTTTGTTTCCTAAAAATTTAGCCATAGAAGCAACTAAAGATAACCTACTAAAATTACAAGCCAAAAAGGATTCTCAAAAACACAAAAAAAATTTAGAGATAGAGGAATTTAAAAAACAAGCAGAAAGAATTAAAGATATAACTTTAGAAATAAAAGTAAAAGCAGGAACTAATGGAAAAATATTTGGAGGAGTCACTTCCAAAGAAATATCAGAAGAATTAAAAAAACAATATAAAATGGAAATAGATAAGAAAAAAATAAACTTGAAAGAAACAATAAAAAATATTGGAAGATTTTCAATAGATATAAAATTTGGAGAAGGAGTATCAGCCAAATTAACTTTAGACATAAAGCCAGAGTAAAATTATTAAAACGAGGGACATACCTCAATCTATGAGGAATACCCGTGTACTGAGGTGTGTCCCTCAAACCTTGTAAAGACAGAAACCTTAAGAAAGGAGAATAAAAATGGATATAGGAAAAATACCACCACATGATATTGATGCAGAACAGGCTGTAATAGGAAGTATGCTTACAGATAAAGATGCAGTAGTAGATGCAATTGAAATTTTAAGATCTGATGATTTTTATAGACAAGACAATAAAACAATATATGAATCAATTTTAAATTTGTATAATAGAGCAGAACCTATAGATATAATTACAGTTAAATCTGAATTAACATCTTTAGGGAAACTAGAGGCTGTTGGAGGATTAGAATATTTAGCAGAACTTCCAGATAAAGTACCAACAACAGCAAATGTAGATAAATATATAAAAATAGTTGAAGAAAAATCAATTCTAAGAAGATTAATAAAAGCTTCTAACGAGCTTATAGACTTGGGATATGCACAAACAGAAGAAGTAGATTCCATTATAGAACAGGCTGAGAAAAAGGTATTTGAAATATCACAAGGGAAAAATCAAAAAGGGTACTCTGCATTAAAAGATATATTAATAGAAAGCTTTGCTGAAATAGAAAAATTGTATAACCAAAAACAACCAATAACAGGTATACCAACCGGATTCGCAGATTTAGATTATAAAACAGCTGGACTTCATAATTCAGATTTAATATTAATTGCAGCAAGACCAGCTATGGGTAAATCTTCATTTGCTTTAAATATTGCAACAAATGCAGCTCTTCAGGCAAAAGTTCCAGTTGCAATATTTAACTTAGAAATGTCAAAGAGCCAGCTTGTAAATAGGATACTTTGTAGCGAAGCAATGGTTGATAGCAATAAAATTAGAACAGGAAAGATTGAAGAAGATGATTGGGTAAAACTTGCTACAGCAATTCGGTCCTCTTTCAGAGGCACCTATATATATTGATGATACCCCAGGAATAAGTATTACAGAAATAAGAGCAAAATGTAGGAAATTAAAATTAGAAAAAAATATAGGACTTGTAGTAATAGATTATTTACAATTAATACAAGGCACAGGAAAAAGAACTTCCAGTCGTGAGCAAGAAATTTCTGAAATAAGTAGATCGCTTAAAATTTTAGCAAAAGAATTGGATATTCCAGTAATTGCATTATCGCAATTATCTAGAGCGGCAGAACAGAGAGCAGACCATAGACCAATGCTTTCGGATCTTCGTGAATCAGGGGCAATTGAGCAAGATGCTGATATAGTAATGTTTCTATATAGAGATGATTATTATAATCCAGATTCAGAAAAGAAAAATATTGCAGAAATAATTATGGCAAAGCATAGGTCAGGATCAACAGGAACAATAGAATTATTATGGCTTGGAAATTATACAAAATTTGTTAATATAGAGAAATATAGAGAATAAATATTAATGGGTTGCTTTAGGCAACCCTAAATTAAAATAGGAGAAAATATGTTAAAAGAACAAGTAATTGATACAATAAAAAAATATAATTTAATAAATGATGGAGATAAGGTAGTAATAGGAGTATCTGGAGGACCAGATTCTATATGTCTATTACATATATTAAATGAAATAAAAAATGAATTAAATTTCAAAATTTATGTAGCACACATAAATCATATGATAAGAAAAGAGGCAGAAGAAGAAACTACATATGTAAAAGAATTTTGTGAAAAACTAGGAATAGAATGCTATATAAAAAGAATAGATGTAATAAAAATTGCAAATAATTTAAAAAGAGGAACAGAAGAAACTGGAAGACAAATAAGATATGAATTTTTTAATGAAATTTTAGAAAAAACTAATTCAAATAAAATAGCAACAGCACATAACAATAATGATAAAGTAGAAACTATATTAATGAATATTTTGAGAGGAAGCGGCAGCAATGGTTTAAAAGGAATAGAACCAATAAGAGATAAAAAATATATAAGACCACTAATAAATATATCAAGGGATGAAATAGAAAATTATTGTAAAACTAATAAATTAGAACCTAAGATAGATAAATCAAATGATGATAATATTTATACAAGGAATAAAGTTAGGAATATAGTTATTCCGTATATAAAAAAGGAATTTAACCCCAATATTATAAAAACAATAAATAGATTATCAGAAGTAGCAAACGAAGAAAACGAATATATGAATAAAATAACAAAACAAATGTATAATGAAATAAAATTAGCAAGTTCTAAATATAAAGTTATAGTATTAGACTTGAAGAAATTCAATAACCTAGAATTGGTAATAAAAAGAAGAATTATACTATATACTATTAATGAACTTTTATCATCTACAGCTGGTATAGAAAAAGTTAATATAGATGATATTATAAAACTATGTAACAATAATATTGGTAATAAATATCTAATGCCTATTAAAAATCTTAAGATTTTAGTGAGAAAAGGGAAAATTTTTTTTGAAGCTTAAGGTTAACCTTCCGTAAGCAAAACCTTGACACACAAGCGATTGAAAGAAAAAACTTTATAAAAAAGTATTGTAATTAAAAAATCTATATGTTATATTTCATACATACGAGAGGAGATTAAAAAATGAAAAAAAGTTTAAAAACATTGGCAATGTGGTTGATTTTAGGTATCATATTTATAGTAGTAATATCATCAGTGATGGATAATTCTCAAAATAAGATGAAATATTCAGAGTTGATGCTTGCAATAGAAAGTGGTAAAGTTGATAACGTAGAGCTTACATCAGATGGTACTAAAGCATATGTTACATTAAAGGATGATCCAAGAATTGAAAAAGAAGTTAATATACCAAGTGTAGATAGCTTTATGGATAAAATAAGTAATTACTTAGTAGAAGGAAGCTTTACATTAGAAGAAAAATCTCAATCAACAATAATTACAATATTAAGCTTATTATCACCATTTGGAATAGTAATAATTTTCTTCTTATTCTGGTTCTTATTAATGGGTAATAATCAGGGTGCAGCTGGAAACAAAACAATGTCTTTTGGAAAAAGTAGAGCAAGAATGATGGGTACAACAGAAAAAAGTAGAATTACTTTTGAAGATGTAGCTGGTGTAGATGAAGAAAAAGAAGAATTACAAGAAATAGTAGAATTTTTAAAATCACCTAAGAAATTTACAGATATGGGTGCAAGAATTCCAAAAGGTGTATTATTAGTAGGTCAGCCAGGTACAGGTAAAACATTACTTGCAAAAGCAGTAGCTGGAGAAGCAGGAGTACCTTTTTTCATAATAAGTGGTTCAGACTTTGTTGAAATGTTTGTTGGTGTTGGTGCATCGAGAGTAAGAGACTTATTTGAACAAGCAAAAAGAAATGCTCCTTGTATAATATTTATAGATGAAATAGATGCAGTTGGACGTCAAAGAGGTGCAGGACTTGGTGGAGGACATGATGAAAGAGAACAAACGTTAAATCAATTATTAGTTGAAATGGATGGATTTGGTACAAATGAAGGAGTTATAGTACTTGCTGCAACAAATAGACCAGATGTATTAGATAAAGCATTACTTCGTCCAGGTAGATTTGATAGGCAAATAGTAGTATCAGCACCAGATGTAAAAGCAAGAGAACAAATATTGGAAGTTCATAGTAGAAAGAAAAAAATATCAGATGATGTAGATTTAAAAACAATAGCAAAAAATACAGCAGGATTTGCAGGTGCAGACTTAGAGAATGTATTAAATGAAGCTGCTCTTCTTGCAGCAAGAAGAAATAAAAGTGAAATAGGAATGGTAGAAATTGAAGATGCCATGATAAAAGTAACAATGGGACCAGAAAAGAAAAGCAGAGTAAGAAGTGAAAAAGAGAATAAATTGGTTGCATTCCATGAAGCTGGTCATGCAGTTGTAAGCAGATTTTTACCTACACAAGACAATGTACATCAAATATCAATAGTACCACGTGGTATGGCTGGAGGATATACAATGTACAAACCAGATGAAGATAAAAACTTTATGTCTAAATCAGAAATGGAAGAAAATATTGTTTCATTATTAGGTGGTAGGGTAGCAGAAAGTTTAGTATTAAATGATATATCAACAGGAGCAAGTAATGACATAGAAAGAGCATCTAAAGTTGCAAGAGATATGGTAACGAAGTACGGAATGAGTGAAAGAATAGGAACAATTACATTTGGATCAGGTCAAGAAGAAGTATTTTTAGGAAGAGACTTTGCTCAAACTAAAAACTTTAGTGAAGAAACAGCAAATATGATAGATGAAGAAGTAAAGAGAATTATTGACAAAGCATATAATACTGCAAGAGAGATACTAAGTAATAACATGGATAAATTAACAGCAGTAGCAGAAAGATTACTAGAAAAGGAAAAAATCGATGGAGACGAGTTCGAAGAAATATTTAACTAATATTCCAGATAGGACGTTTATAAACGAGACATTTTCCTGTTTTTAATACATCTTTAAAATGAATTAGAAAAGAACAAAGTAATTTTAAATGAACTTGTCAACAAAAAGTAGACACAAAAAAACAATTCTATGGAAACCCTAGTTGAATTCTATATTGAACTGG
>CANQIC010000029.1 GCA_947623865.1 uncultured Clostridia bacterium
TCAGGATATATAAAATGTAAATGTGATAAAATTGTAGGAGCAGAAATACATTTAGATTTTCCATCAGTAGGAACAACAGAAAATGTTATTTTAGCATCAGTTTTTGCAGAAGGAGAAACAATTCTTACTAATGCTGCCATGGAACCTGAAATAAAAGACTTACAAAATTTTTTAAATAGAATGGGAGCAAAAGTAGAAGGTGCTGGTACAAATGTTATAAAAATAACAGGAGTAAAAAAGTTAAAAGATGTAAGTTATAATATAATGCCAGATAGAATAGAAGCAGGAACTTTTCTTTGCACAGCAGCAACAACTTCGGGAAAAGTACAACTAAATAATGTTGTTCCAGAACATATAGGACCAATAATTAACAAATTAGATGAATGTGGATGTAAATTTGAAATTAATAAAAATAGTGTGACAATAGATGCACCTAAGAAATTAAAATCAATTGATATAAAAACTATGCCATATCCAGGCTTCCCAACAGATATGCAATCAGTATTTACAGCAATGCTTTCCACAGCAAAAGGAACATCTGTAGTAGTAGAAAATATATTTGAAAATAGATATAGATACACAAATGAATTAAAAAGGATGGGAGCAAAAATAAATATAGAAGGTAAAATTGCTATTGTAAAAGGCGTAAGGAAACTAAATGGTGCAACAGTAGAAGCAACAGATTTAAGAGGTGGAGCAGCTGTTGTAATAGCAGGACTTGTTGCAAAAGGTAAAACAAAGGTAAATAATATTGAATATATATTAAGGGGATATGAAAATCTAGACAAAAAGTTAAACAAACTTGGAGCTAAAATTTATATTTGTTCACAATAATTTAAATAAAACAATTAATAGTTAATGGTTAATATTTATTGTAGAAAAATTGCATTTATGCAATTTTTCATCTTGAATTATTCACTATTCACTAAATAGACCAAGGGGAAAATACGTCCCCTTACAAACAAAGGAGATACCTATGAAAAAATCTAAGGGACAAACTGTCGATTTATTATATATAAATGAAAAAGAAACAAATAAAAAAACAAAAAAGAAGCCAAAAAATACAACAAAAAAGAAAAGTACAGCTAAAACAAAAAAAAATAATAACGATAGAATAAATTTAGACAATGAAATTATAATAGGTTTAACTCCTAAAAAAGAACAAACAAAAAAGAAAGAAAAAAATGTTCGTTCTCAAAAAACAAAAAAGAAAACCGGAGGAAATACTAAGGGGCATTCGCAAAAAAACAGTAATAAAAATCACAATAAAAAGTCAAAAAAAAATATTGGTACTACTAATAAAAATTTAGAAAAGAATAAAACAAAAAATCAAAGTCCGAAAAGAAAAAGAAATTTAAAAATTACAAAATGGTTATTAATTATTATTTTAGTATTGGTAATAGTTATATTGTTTATGATGTCTAGTATATTTAATATAAAGAAAATAGTAGTTTTAAATAACAGCAAAATTTCTTCAGAAGAAATAATTAGTTTATCTACATTAACACCTGGAATTAACATGTTTAGAACTACAAATAGAACAATAAAAAATAATATAAAGACAAATGCATATATAGAAGATGTTAGAATAAAGAGGAATGTTAATGGAACAATAACACTTGATGTAAAAGAAAGAAAACCAACATATATGTTAAAACTTGAAAACACCTATGCATATATAAATAATCAAGGCTATATATTAGAAATATCAAAAAACCCACTAAAAACTCCAATAATTACAGGATTTAAAACTTCTAATGAAGAGATAAAAGAAGGAAATAGGTTAGCAGCTGAAGATTTAAGTAAATTAGATGATATTATTAAAATAATGGAATCAGTAAAGAATAGCATTTTAGAAAATATCATTACAGAAATAGATATTTCAAACTCTATGAATTACAGATTGGTGATAGCCAATGAGGGAAAAACAGTACAATTTGGTGATACAAACAATATAAATATAAAATTACAAATGATAAGTCAAATATTTAGTGCTGAAAAAGGAAAAACTGGAGAAATATATTTTCAGGAAGATGCAAAAAAAGCAATATTTAAAGAAGAAGTTTCGAGGTGAGAATTGATGAGTAAAAATAAAATAGCATTAATTATGCGGAATAGTTTGTATGCTATTAACAATGGCTATATGCATACAAATAAATACAATAAATGCTGCAACTCAAACAGTAGGAAGTACACTAAAGGATAATAGTGGATTAAGAGATGAACTGTTAAGTGTTCAAGGCAAATATGAATCTTTATATAATGAGTTAGAAGATAAAGAAAAAAAATTAGAAGAAATCAGACAAGAAGCTGCAAACAAAAGTGAAGGAGATACTCAAAATGAAACAGAGATAAAAAGCAATCAAACACTTTTAGGATTAACAGATGTTTCAGGACAAGGTATAATAATAAACTTAGATGAGAATAGAGATATAAATAGTCAAGAAGTAGTAAATATTAATGGATATTTGGTACATGAGGAAGATTTATTATATATTGTAAATGAGTTATTTAATTCAGGAGCAGATGCAGTATCAATAAATGATCAAAGAATTGTAAATACAACATCAATACTCTGTGATGGAAATATAATAAGAATAAACGGTGAAATGGTAGGTGTGCCTATAACAATTAAAGCTATAGGTTATCCTGAAAGAATGGATTATGCACTAACAAGACCAGGAGGGTATTTAGAAACAATGGCAAATGATGGAATAAAAGTAACTGTAGAAAAAAGTGAAAATATAAATATTCCAAAATTTAATGGAGTATATGATTATAACTATTTATCAAGAGGTGATGTATAGTTGAAAAAAGGGCAAGTAACAATAACAATAACAATTGGTTTAATGATTTTAATACTTACAGCAGTTATATTTGTGCAATTTAAAACAATTAATCAAACAGATATTACATCATTAGAAAATATGAGGGAAGATGAACTACGTACGGAGATTAACAATTACAAACAAAAAATAGAAGAAATTGCAAAGGAAATTGAAGATACAGATGGAAAGATTGCAGAATATGAAAAAGTAATTAATACAGACAAAGAGGCCTCAGAACTTTTAGTAGCAGAACTAGAACAACAAAATAATATTTTAGGAAAAAATGATGTAAAGGGAAGTGGAGTAATTGTAACATTAACTGATACAAGAGCACAAAAAATTTCAGGAGAAGACTTAAGAGCACTACTAAATGAATTAAAACTTGCTGGAGCAGAAGCCATATCAATTAATGGACAAAGAATTGTATACGATTCATATATTGTTGATATAGGATCTACATATATAAGTGTAAACGGAGAAAGAATAGTGTCTCCATATGAAGTAAAAGCAATAGGAAATACTACATATCTAGAAAGTGGATTATCTAAAAAACAATATGGATATATTGATACTAAATTAGAAGAGGGAAAAGATGTAGTATTAGTAAGAAAAGATAATATAACAATAAATAAATATACAGCAGATTTAAATTTTGAATATGCAACTTAAAACGAGGGACATACCTCAATCTATGAGGAATGCCAGTGACTGAGGTGTGTCCCTCAAACATTGTAAAGGCATACCTCAATCTATGAGGAATGCCAGTGACTGAGGTGTGTCCCTCATCCAAACAAGGATGTGTCCCTCAAACGAATACCATGGGGAAAGATGCATCACATTACAAGTAAAGGAGGAATTTAAAATGATAGCAATAGCAATAATAGTAGGATGTATACTAGGAGCATTAATAGGAATGAATGTTCCAAATATATCATATACATATTCTGGATATTTAGCTATAGCAATAATTGCAGCATTAGATTCAGTATTTGGAGGAATAACATCTGTACTGAAGGGAAATTTTGATTTAAAAGTATTTATATCTGGCTTCTTTGGAAATGCAATCTTATCAATGCTTTTAACATGGCTTGGCGTTAAACTAAATGTAGATATTTATTTAGCAGCAATAGTAGTATTTGTAGGAAGGATGTTTACCAACTTATCAATTATTCGTAGATATTATATTGATAAATGGAGCAAAAAAGTAATAAAAGAGGAAACAAAAAATGAGGATGAGAAGAAAACCATGGGTGAGAACTGAACTTGCAGAAAGTGAATTTTTTGTAGATAACCCAGTAGAAAACGTAGGTAAATGGCATAAAGCATTTAAAAGAGTAAATCAGCCTATGCACTTAGAACTTCGGATGTGGAAAAGGGAGTTTTATTGCAAAACTTGCAAGTAAAAATTCTGACATAAATTATCTAGCAATAGATATAAAAAGTGAGGTATTAGGATTAGCAAAAAGAAATGTGGAAAAAGAATATTTAAAAGCTAAAAAAGAGATAGACAACGTACTTTTAACGGCATATGAAATAGAAATAATTCAAAATATTTTAAATAAAAAAGATCAAGTAGATAGGATATATATCAACTTTTGTAACCCATGGCCAAAACCAAGGCATAACAAAAAAAGACTAACACATCCAAAACAATTAGAGAAATACAAAATATTTTTAAAAAAAGGTGGAGAAATATATTTTAAAACAGATGACGAAAATTTATTTAATGCAAGTATAAAATATTTGGAACAGTCAGGGTTTGAAATTATTTCTAAAACATATGATTTACATACAAATCCAATATGGAAAAATAACATCGAAACAGAACACGAGAAAATGTTTGAAGAACAAGGAATAACTACAAAAGCATTAATTGCCTTAAAATGAGGGACATACCTCAATCTATGAGGAATACCCATGACTGAGGTGTGTCCCTCAAACCTTGTAAAGACATACCTCAATCTATGAGGAATACCCATGACTGAGGTGTGTCCCTCAAACCTTGTAAAGACATGCCTCAATCTATGAGGAATACCCATGACTGAGGTGTGTCCCTCAAACCTTGTAAAGACATGTCTCAATCTATGAGGAATACCCATGACTGAGGCTTGTCCCTCATCCGAATAAAGGCTTGTCCCTCATCGAAACAAGGGTGTGTACTTCGTTTTAAGTCAACTGCTATGATAGTTATTCATAAAGTTTCTTTTATAAAAAGAAATTTTTATCTCCATTCTAGAAACTTATTAAGAATAAAACATACTAAAGTTGTGAAAATCCATTGAAAAAATTGTCGTTATATAATATAATTTAATAGTAATTAATTTTAAGGAGAGATATAAATGGAAAAGAGTTTTAGTGAAAGCTACAAAGCTGCGGGAGTAGATGTTACAGCAGGATACAAAGGAGTACAACTAATGAAAAAAGCAGTACAAGAAACATATACAAATTCAGTTATTTCAGATATAGGTGGATTTGGTGGACTTTATGCCCCACAAATTAAAGATATGGAAGAACCGATTTTAGTTTCAGGAACAGATGGAGTAGGAACAAAACTAAAATTGGCTTTTTTAATGGACAAGCATGACACAATAGGAGAAGATTGTGTAGCAATGTGTGTAAATGATGTAATATGTACAGGAGCAAGTCCGATGTTCTTTTTAGACTATATGGCTTTAGGAAAAAACATACCAGAAAAAGTAGCAACAATAGTATCAGGAGTAGCAGAAGGATGTAAAAAAGCAAATTGTAGCTTAATAGGTGGAGAAACAGCAGAAATGCCAGGATTTTATCCAGAAGATGAATACGATTTAGCGGGATTTTGTGTTGGTATAGTTGATAAAAAGAAGATAATTGATAATAAAACAATAGAGGTAGGAGATAAAGTAATAGGTCTTAGCTCATCAGGAGTACATTCAAATGGATTTTCGTTAGTTAGAAAAGTATTTAATGTAAATAAAGAGAATTTAAATGAATATGTAGAAGAATTAGGAATGACAGTCGGAGAAGCTTTACTTAAACCTACAAAAATATATGTAAAACCAATACTTAAACTATTAAAAGAAGTAAAAGTAAAGGGAATATCTCATATAACAGGTGGAGGATTCTATGAAAACATGCCAAGAATGTTAAGAGAAGGAGTATCATTAAAAATAGATAAAAACTCTTATGAAGTACCTGCAATATTCAAATTATTAGCATCAAGAGGGAACATTCCTGAAAGAGATATGTACAATACATTTAACATGGGTATTGGAATGGCTGTAATAGTACCAGCGAACGAAGCAAAAAAAGCAATAAATATATTAAAAGAAGCAGGAGAAGAAGCATATTTAATAGGAGAAGTTGTAGAAGGAAACAAAGAAATAATAATGTAAGGGGAATTCTAGGGACTGTCCCTAAAAATCACCAATTTTGGGGATTTTTGGGACTGTCCTGAATTCACCGGAAATGAAACAAATCAAAAACGAAATTTTTCATTTGTTTGCAAGGAGGTTATAATTAATGGTTAAAAGAATATACGTTCAAAAAAAACCGGGATTTGATGTTGAAGCAAAAGGATTATTAGAGGATTTAAAAGAAAATCTTTTAATGAGTAACTTAAAAGATATTATTTTGTTAAATAGATATGATGTTCAAGGTATAAGCGAAGAAGTATTTAAACAAGCAAAAAAAACAGTATTTTCAGAACCTCAAGTAGACTTATGCTTTGAAGAAGAATATCCATTTAAAAAAGAAGATAAAGTATTTGGTGTAGAATTTCTGCCAGGACAATTTGATCAAAGAGCAAATTCTCTATCAGAATGTCTTCAAATATTAACTGAAAAAACAAAGCCTATAGCAAAAAGTGCAAAAATATATATTCTAAGGGGAAATTTAACTAAAGAAGATGTAGAAAAAGTAAAATCATATATTATAAACCCAGTAGATTCAAGAGAATGTACATTAGAAAAATTAGAAAGTTTAGATGAAAAACAAAAAGAACCTGAGGATGTTGCAATAGTTTCTGGATTTATAAACATGACAGATGAAGATTCTAAAAAATTCTATGAAAAATATGGATTTGCGATGGATTTAGAAGACCTAAAATTTTGCCAAGAATATTTTAGAAATATAGAAAAAAGAGATCCATCTATGACAGAAATGAAAATGATTGATACATATTGGTCGGACCATTGTAGACATACAACATTTTTAACTAGATTAGAAAAAGTAGAAATCAACTGGGATTTAGCAAAAAGTGTATATGATGAGTATTTAAAATCAAGAGAATTTGTATATGATAATAAAAAAGCAAAAGATATATGCTTAATGGATGTTGCAACAATTGCAGTAAAAGAGCTTAAGAAAAAGGGAATATTAAAAGACTTAGATGAATCAGAAGAAATAAATGCTTGTAGTATAAAAGCAGAAATATTAGTAGATGGAAAGCCAGAAGAATATTTAATAATGTTCAAAAATGAAACACATAATCATCCTACAGAAATTGAGCCTTTTGGTGGAGCAGCAACATGTTTAGGTGGAGCAATACGTGACCCACTATCTGGAAGAGTATATGTATATCAAGCAATGCGTGTTACAGGATGTGGTGATCCAACAGTAGCTGTAAAAGATACAATGAAAAATAAATTACCACAAATCAAACTAACAAATGAAGCAGCTCGTGGATATAGTTCATATGGGAATCAAATAGGACTTGCAACAGGACAAGTAGTAGAAATATATCATCCAGGATATGTAGCAAAAAGAATGGAAATTGGAGCATTAGTAGGTGCAGCACCAAAAGAAAATGTAGTAAGAAAAGTGCCTAAGCCAGGAGACGTAGTAGTGTTACTTGGTGGAAGAACAGGTAGAGATGGATGTGGAGGAGCAACAGGTTCGTCAAAAGCACACAATTCAGAATCATTAACTAGTTGTGGAGCAGAAGTACAAAAAGGAAACGCACCAGAAGAAAGAAAAATACAAAGATTATTCAGAAATCCAGAAGTAACAAAATTAATAAAAAGGTGTAATGATTTTGGAGCAGGTGGTGTTTCTGTAGCAATTGGAGAACTTGCTGATGGATTAGAAATAAATTTAGATAAAGTTCCAAAAAAATATGAAGGATTAGATGGAACAGAACTTGCAATATCAGAATCACAAGAAAGAATGGCAGTAGTAATCGAAGAAAAAGACATAGAGAAATTCCAAAAACTTGCATCAGAAGAAAATATAGAATCAACAGTAGTAGCAAAAGTAACAGAAGATGCAAGAATGAAAATGTATTGGAGAGGTAAACTAATAGTAGATCTATCAAGAGAATTCCTAAACACAAACGGAAGCACGAAAAAAGCAAATGCAAAAATAGACAAACCAGAAGGTTTAGAAAACTATTTCTGGCAAAAAAAGGGACAGACCCCTTTTTTGCCAAAAAATTCAAATTGCATAAAAGAAAACGGGAAAAACTGTAGTAAAGTAGAAATATGGAAAAATATAATCTCAGACTTAAATTGTTGCTCACAAAAAGGTTTGGTAGAAAGATTTGATAGTACAATTGGGGCAGGAACAGTATTTATGCCATTTGGTGGAAAATATCAATTAACACCAATTGAGTCAATGTGTGCAAGAATTCCAACTGTTCATGGATATACAAATTCAGGAACAGCAATGTCATTTGGATATGATCCTTATCTTTCAGAAATAAGTCCATTCCATGGAGCAGTATTTGCAGTAGTCGATTCACTTACAAAATATGTAGCAGTTGGAGGAGATTATAAAAAAGCATGGTTTACATTCCAAGAATATTTTGAAAAGTTAAGAAATGATGTTGCAAAATGGGGTAAACCTTTAGCAGCATTATTAGGAGCATACTTAGTTCAGGAAAAATTAGGACTAGCATCAATTGGTGGAAAGGACTCTATGTCTGGATCATATAATGAATTAGATGTACCACCAACACTTACATCATTCTGTATAGGAACAGTAGACACTGAAAAAGTAGTATCGAACGAATTTAAAAAAGAAAATTCAAATGTATATATATTAAAAACTAAATATACAGAAGAATTAATACCAGATTTTGAAGACTTAAAAGAAAATTATGAAATAGTACACAAATTAATAGAACAAGGGAAAGCTATATCAGTTGCTACAATAAGGCAATATGGAATAGCAGACACTTTAACAAAAATGTGTATAGGAAATAAAATAGGATTCGAATTTAAGGCAGATAAATGCTTATTTAAACCACGTTATGGCTCTTTCATAATAGAGGCATCAGAAGAATTAAATACAGATAAATTAGAACTTTTAGGAAAAACAATTAAAGAAAAAGAAATAAGAATATCAGAAAATGAAAAACTTAATTTGGAAGAGTTAATAAGAATATGGGAAGAGCCATTAGAAAAAGTGTTCCCAACTAAAGCAAAAAGCAAATATACAAAAATAGAAAACGTTTTAAGTGATAAAAAACAGATTATAGTTGCAAAATCAAAAATAGCAAGACCAAAAGTATTTATACCAGTATTTCCAGGAACAAACTGCGAATATGACTTAGAAAAAGCATTTATAGATGCAGGAGCAGACCCAAAAATAGCAGTATTTAAAAACATAAAAGAAAATGATATTGAAGATTCTATTGCTGAAATGGAAAAAGATATAAATGAAGCACAAATAATAATGCTCCCAGGAGGATTCAGTGCAGGAGATGAACCAGATGGTTCAGGTAAATTTATAGCGACAGTATTTAGAAACCCAAGATTAAAAGAAGCAATACATAAACACCTAAATGAGCAAGATGGATTAATGCTAGGAATATGTAATGGATTCCAAGCACTAATAAAACTAGGACTAGTTCCTTATGGTGAAATACTAGAGATGAATCAGGATATGCCAACACTAACATATAATGACATAGCAAGACACCAATCAAAACTTGTAACAACAAAAGTAGTATCAAAACTATCACCTTGGTTTAGCAAAATAAACTTAGGAGATGAATTTGTAATTCCAATATCACATGGAGAAGGTAAATTTGTAGCAAACGACGAAGTATTAAAAGAACTAATAGAAAATGGACAAATAGCAACACAATATGTAGACATGGATGGAAATGCTACTTACGATATAAACTATAATCCAAATGGTTCAGTATATGCAGTAGAAGGAATAACAAGTAAAGACGGAAGGATACTTGGAAAAATGGGACATTCAGAAAGATGCTACAGAGGAAACATATTAAACGTACCAGGCAACATGGACCAAAAACTATTCGAATCAGGAGTCGAATATTTTAAATAAAGGCGAAAAAGGGGACAGACCCCCAATTAGCCAATTTTGAATTTCAAGATTGGCTAATTGGGGGTCTGTCCCCTTTTTCGCCTAATTAATTATCTAACTACTATATTATAAATCTTATTCTTTACATATATTTCTTTTACAATAGTTTTTCCTTCTAATAAATTTGCAACTTCGCTATGAGCCTTTTCTTTTACAATATTTTCTTCACTGTCTAAAGCTATTTTTATAGTAGCCTTTACTTTTCCATTTAGTTGAACAGGAATTTCTATTTCTGAATCTATTGTTTTTGACTCATCGAATGAGGGCCAAGTAGATTCACAAATTGGTTTAAATCCTAAAGATTCATTTAGCTCTTCTGTAATATGAGGAGCAATAGGATTTAATAGTGTTAAAAGTAAATGATATTCGTCTTTTGTAATACTTTTTTCATCATCAAAACTATTTGCTAAAATCATTAGGCTTGACACAGCTGTGTTATAAGCCATTGTACTTAAATCGTTTTGGACTTTTTTAATAGTTTTGTGAATAATAGGCTCTAATTTTTTAGAGTATCCCTCGTTAGTGCTTACTTTATCTTTTAAACGAATAACTTTATCTATAAAACGTTTGCAACCTCTTAAAGAGTCTGTACTCCAAGGAGCATCTTGAGTATAATCTCCCATAAACATTTCATAAAGTCTTAATGTATCTGCACCGAATTCTTTTACTATATCATCAGGGTTAATTACATTTCCTTTAGATTTACTCATTTTTTCATTATTAGATCCCAAAACCATACCGTGACTAACACGAGTCCAAATCATTTCTTTTTTAGGAACTAAACCGATGTTATATAAGAACTGAACCCAAAATCTAGCATATAATAAGTGCCTTGCAGTATGTTCCATTCCTCCATTGTACCAATCAACCCTGTTCCAATATTTCATAGCATCCATTGAAGCAAATGCTTTATCATTATGAGCATCCATAAATCTTAAGAAATACCAGCTAGAACCAGCCCAGTTAGGCATAGTATCTGTTTCTCTTTTTGCAGGTCCTCCACAATGTGGACAAGTGGTGTTGACCCAATCCGTAATGTTTGCAAGTGGGCTTTCTCCATCTTCTGTAGGTTCATATTCAGCTACATCGGGAAGAAGTAATGGTAAATCCTTCTCATCCATTGGTTGCCATCCACATTTTTCACAATAAATCATAGGAATTGGCTCACCCCAAAATCTTTGACGTGAAAATATCCAATCTCTCATTTTATAATTATTTACACGTCTTGCAATTCCCTCATTAACTAATTTTTCAGTAATTGCTTCTTTTGCTTCTTCAACTGTAAGGCCAGTAAACTCTTCAGAATTTATAAGTTTGCAACCTTTACCTAAATAATCGTGTTTTTCAAATGCACACTTACTTGTATCCTTACCATCTATAACTTGAATCATTTCTAGGTTATGTTCTACAGCATATTCAAAGTCTCTTTGGTCATGACTAGGCACAGCCATAACAGCACCTGTACCATAATCTCCTAATACAAAATCACCTAAGAAGATAGGAACTTCTTTACCATTAACAGGATTAATAGCCATAATCCCCTCTACTTTGCAACCAGTTTTTTCTTTATTTAATTCTGTTCTATCCATACTTGATTTTTTAGCTGTTTCATTAATATAGTTATTAACTTCTTCTTTATTTTTAACTCTAGGCATCAATTCTTTTATAAGTTTTCCATCTGGAGCGATAACAAAAAAAGTAATACCATAAACTGTTTCAATACAAGTTGTAAAGATTGAGAATTTACCTCCACCTACTATTTGAACATCTAGTTCTACACCAGTAGATTTACCAATCCAATTAATTTGACCTAGTTTTACTCTATCTGCAAAATTAGTATCATCAAGTCCTTTTAATAAATCTTCTGAATAATCACTCATTCTAAGCATCCATTGAGATTTTTCTTTTTGGACAACAGATGTGCCACATCTTTCACAAACTCCACCAGCAGCATCCTCATTAGATAAAACTGATTTACAAGTAGGACACCAATTAACAGGAATTGTATCTTTATATGCCATTCCATGCTTATAAAATTGTAAGAATTGCCATTGTGTCCATTTGTAGTATTCAGGATCTGTTGTAGAAAATTCACGAGACCAATCAAAAGAAAATCCTAAATCTTTCATTTGTCCTTTAAAAGTTTTAATATTTTCTTTCACAGCATCCTTTGGATGAATATGATTTTTAATTGCATATTGTTCAGCAGGAGCACCAAATGCATCCCAGCCCATTGGATATAAAACATTATATCCCTGCATTCTCTTCATTCTAGCAAGAGCATCTTGTGCAGTATAACTTCTCACATGACCAACATGAAGACCTGCACCTGAAGGATAAGGAAACTCTACTAATATATAATATGGTTCTTTTTTATCTCCTGTAACTGCCTTAAAAGTTTGTTTCTCATCCCAATAATTTTGCCATTTCTTTTCAATTTCTTTATGATTATATTCCATAAAAACCTCCATTCGAGCAACTATTTTATATAAAATCAAATTTTTCTACAAATATTTTTAATGTATTAATATGTTCATTTTTTATTCTTAAATAAATTTCTTTTGCCATATTTTCTTTATATGTATGTGAGATTAAATTTCTATCTCTTAACATATTCATATATAACTGTCCATCTTTTATAACTCCATTTTGAAATGCTACTTTAATAACACTACTTGGGCCGTGTTCTTCCAGCACATACATGTTCTCCAGGTACCTTTGTAAAAATTTCCACCAAAGTTCAAACGTAAATTCAAAAGCATGAAGAATACCAGCCCTTGCAATTTCAGAATAATCATCTTCATTTATAAACTGTTCTAATTTCAGGTAGGCATTCTTAAATACTTCATAAGATTGAATTAAATTATTTGGCATAAATTTCAACCCCTTCATTTATAATATTTTCTTTTAGTTTATCATCGTCTTTTAAAGAATTAAAATTAATTAAATCAATTTTATATATTATATATAAATCTTCTAAATCATAAAAAATTTTAGTATTTAAAGAATGAGTTAAATCATTTCCATAAAGGACTATGTCAATATCAGAAGTTTCTTTATAATCTCCTCTTGCACGAGATCCAAAAATGCAAGCCCTATCTATTTGTGGATATTTACAAAAAACATTTTTAATGCTATTCATAACATTTTCATTCAAACCAAAATTTTTCAAATTCAATTACCTCCAACAAATATTAGTAGGATTATATAACAAAAATTAAAATAAATAAAGCAAAAACTATTAATTTTTATAAATATTTGATATAATAACTACGATATATGTACAAATTGTTGTTTATAAAATATCAATTGATTTCTAGAAAAGGTTATATTTATTTGTTTCTCAGTTACGCGATCCAGCTTTCGTTACATGAAACTGTTGTTGCTTTAGCAACTTACAGGTTCAGTAACGGAATTCGCGTTGGAAACAAATAAATAAACCTTTTCTAGAGAACACTTAATTAAATAAATTACAATTTATATAATATAGAAAGAAGGAATTTTTATGAGAGCATTAGTAACAGGTGCATCATCTGGAATAGGAAAAGAAATGGCTATATATTTAAGTGAGCAAGGAATAGATTTAGTATTAGTAGCAAGAGAACAAGAAAAATTAGAAGAACTACAAAAACAAATAAAAACAAAATCAGAAATTGTATGCATGGACCTAGGAGATGCAGAAAACTGTATAGAATTATACAAACAAATAGGAGATATCGATATATTAATAAATAATGCTGGATTTGGGACATGTGGAAACTTTACGGAAACAGACCTAATAACAGAATTAAACATGATAAATACAAATATATGTGCAGTTCATACACTTACCAAACTATTTCTTTATGAAATGAAAAAGAAAAATTCTGGATATATATTAAATGTATCATCAATTGCAGGATTTCTGCCGGGGCCAAAAATGGCAGCATATCATGCTACTAAGGCATATGTACTAAAATTAACACAAAGTATATACGAAGAATTAAATCAAGAAGGATATAATATAAAAATAAGTGCATTATGTCCAGGGCCAATAAAAACTCCCTTCTCAAATAAAGCAAATGTAGAATTTAAAACCAAATTAATGACAAGTAAATATGTAGCAAGATATGCAATAGACAATATGTTCAAAGGTAAATATATGATTTTACCAGGAGGAAACAATAAAATAATAAGATTTTTAAGTAAAATTGTACCAGATAAAATCACAGCAAAAGTAGTAAGCAAATTAATTAAAAAAAGAGATTAAACAAGGTGATAATAAAAAAATGACAATACTAATCTACAAGTATGGGTATGTACCTTATCCTAAAAACGAGGGACATTCCTCTATCTATGAGGAATACCAGTTAGAGAGGTTTGTTCCTCAAACCGAATAATAGGAGGAAAAAGATACATCCTTTACAAATAAAGGAGGCAAATATGAAAATAGGATTAGCTCTATCAGGTCGGAGGAGTTAGAGGAGCTGCACATATAGGAGCAATTAAAGCTCTTCAAGAAAATAATATAAAAATAGATGCAGTTGGAGGAACATCAGCAGGAAGCATAGTTGCAGCCTTATATGCAATGGGATATACAACAGATCAAATGTTCAAATTATTTAATTATTTTTCAAAATCTGTTATGGCAATCTCACCAAAAGATATATTTAATGGAATGAAAGAAATAAGAGGTATAAGGCTAGGTGGAATCACATCAAGCCGTAACATAGAACTTGCAATTGAAGAAACTGCAAAATTAAAAAACATAAAAAATATAAAAGATATTAAAGTACCTATAGTAATACCTACAACTGATTTGGTGTCAGATAAAGAAATAATATTTACAAACTGTGAAAATATACAAGGCAAAGAATACATACACGATATAGAAATTGGAAAAGCAGTAAGAGCAAGTTCAACATTTCCAGGAATGTATGCTCCATTTGAATACGGTAAATATCAATTTGCAGATGGAGGGATATTTGACAATTTACCAGCTGCAGAAACAAAAAAATTAGGGGTAGATAAAGTTATATCAATAAAATTCAAACTAAAATCTCCAAGAAAACAAAAAACAATATATAACATAGCAATGAAGTCATTGGACTTAATGACTGAAAATTTAATAAGAGAATCTATAAGAGAAAGTGACTATGTCATAGATATAAACCTAAAAGATGTAAAACCATTTAGTATTGGTAAATTAGAATTTGCATATCAAGAAGGATATATGCAGACATTAGACAATATTATAAAAATAAAAAAAATATTAAAATAAAATTTATAAATTTTAGGAAATGAAATCTCTGAATAATTGGTTTTTTCCACTTAAAACCACCAAAAGATAAAATAAAACAACCATATATAAAACAACTAAAATATTTGAATAAGGAGACGGTATATGAATGAATTAAATTGGACTACTAGACCAACTAAAATAGATAATTGGACAAAAGGAATTGATTATGTGATGTTTGTCGATGAAAATGGTAATAGCGATATTAGAGATATTTTAAAGTGTATAGCAAAAGAACAAAAAATAGATATTAATGATAAGTTTTTCACAGTTACAGGTGTTATTCTTACTAAGCATCAATATATAATTGCAAAAAACAAATTAAATGAACTTAAACAAAAATATTGGAATAATGGGGCTTATTTATATAAAGGTACACAAAGAAAAGTATGTTTTCATTCAAGGGAAATAAGAAGAAAAGAAGGTGCATTTGATGTACATTTAATAGATTACAATTCTTTTATGGAAGACTTATCAAATTTAATAAAAAATTTAAAATATAAAATTATTTCTATAACTATTGATAAAGAAAACTATCTACTAAAACACTATCAATTTAATGTATATAATACTGCTTTGTGCTTTTTGTTGCAAAGATATATTTATATATTACCTAATAACTGTAGAGGATCTATTATGTTAGAAGCTAGAGGTAAAGATGAAGACTATATTTTACTTAATGAGATGAAACATATTATTTTTGAAACAGGAATAAAAAGGATTTCATCAAAAGAATTACAGAATAAAATATCTGGAATTTATTTTAATCCTAAATGGAATAAAAAATATGATGATACTTTTTCTGGTTTAGAAATTGCTGATTTATCTTCTTATCCTATTCATAAATATGTTAGAAATCAAAGTAAAGATAAAGCATTCCTTATACTTGAAAATAAAATCGATAAGTATCCAGATTATATAAATAAAGGAATTAAAGTTTTTCCATAAAAATAGTAGCCGACCTAAATCGACTACTACCGTCCGCTCAATTACGAACCCCATTGAGAAATCATTTCTAATTTCTCTACTACTATTATTATACAACTTTTCTAAAAAAATACAAGTAAATTATAAAAAAAAGTAAAAATTTTTCAATTTGAAATATATTGTATATAAAAACAATACAGATAAAAATTAATTATTAGTTTAGAGCAGTTCTACCTGCTCTGTTTTTATATAATATAAAAATGCGACTTTCCTATTATATAAAAAATACTATAATCATTAAAATACAAAAATGTCATAAAAATGTAATTTTTGTGAATAAGTGTCGTAGAGTATGAGTTTCCGTATATATAATTTATGTAATAAAATTATTTTTATCATTTATTGGAAAAAATTGGCATTGACAACCAAAAATAAAAATGCAAGAATAATAATGTATAAATATAGTTAAAACATAAAATAAAATTTGAGGTGAAAGGATATGTTTAATCTAAAGAAATCGAATGCAGGGAAGATAAAGATAAAAATATTAGCAACGTTAACAATAGTAAGCTTAACATTTGCAAATTTTGCATTGCTTCGGAACATATATGGGTAAGGCAATAGCAGCAGAAATAAGCTTGTCAAGTCAAGGGAATGAAACAAACAGTAAAAACGTAAAATTTGATGTATA
>CANQIC010000030.1 GCA_947623865.1 uncultured Clostridia bacterium
CGCGTAAAATGCTTTTATTTCGCCAAATATTATAATTTTATTCTATCAATTTTTTCTGCTCGACAACTTTCGCTATTTAAATTTATTATACATCCATTCATAATTATTTCTTTATCATCACTAACTCTATATCTTTCTGGAAGTGTTGTTACAAATCTTTTTATAGATGCATCTATATCCATTCCTATTACTGATTTCTTAGGTCCTGTCATTCCTATATCTGTAATATATGCTGTTCCTTTTTCTAATATTGTCTCATCTGCTGTTGCAACATGTGTATGTGTTCCAAATACACATGTTACTTTACCATCTAAAAAATATCCCATTGCTATTTTTTCAGCTGTAGCTTCTGCATGAAAGTCTATAAATATTGCATCCACTTTGTCCTTTATTTTTTCAATTATGTCATTCGCTATAATAAAAGGATTTTCTGATAATACACTCATACTAGCTCTTCCAATTAAATTAATTACTGCAATTTTCTTTTTATTACACTCATATATACCATACCCGTTACCTAATATATCTTTAGGATAGTTTGCTGGCCTTAATAATTTTTTATTATCAATTATATTAAATATATCTTTCTTTCCCCATGTATGGTTTCCCATTGTTATTACGTTTATACCTGACATTATTAATTCCTTAAAAATTTTCGAATTAATTCCCATACCGTTCTGCACTATTTTCTCCATTTGCTATAACAAAATCTATTTCCTTTTCTTTTATTACTTTAGGCAAAGTCTCTTTAACTTTATTAACACCACTTAATCCTACTATATCTCCAATTATTAAAATATTCAATTTCATTCTCCCTTCTTCAAAATTAATAAAGCAAATTCTATATTATTAATTTTTTGCTATTTATTTTTATTAATATAATACTACAAAAATATATTTTTATCAAATTTAAATTTCTTTACTTTATGTATATATTTATGGTATAATTTTTAGTATTGAGATATCTCAATAAATTTATTTTTTAGGAGGTCTACACTATGACTTTGCGGAATACATTAATCGATAAATTAATTAGTCAAGAAACTCTAAAAGATTTAGAAGAATTTGAAAATTTTAAACTTCTTGCAAATCATGATATTGTTATTAGAGACGATATATATGATAAAGATTTATTTGAATATTTTAATTCAAATAAATTTAAGGAGGATCTTACGAGTGCGATGAAAAATATCAATATAATCATAAAAAAGTATCCTAACTATAATCTTTCGTTACAAAACTTTCTATTGTTTTTTTCACCAGATACTCATCCACTTAAGATAGATATATATCCACTTATATGTTAAATTAAATCCGCAAAAGCGTCACATTTAAAATGTGACGACTTTCCTTTTTATATGTTGTTATTATCTTGGAAATTTTCTCGTAATGATTCTTACATTACTTTTTATATATTATAAAAAAAGTGATACTGTATAAAAACAGTATCACTTTTTGTAATAATATTTTAATTATTTTGCATATTCAATTGCTCTTGTTTCTCTAATAACATTTACTTTTATTTGTCCTGGATATTCCATTTCTGATTCTACTTTTTCTGCAACTTCTCTTGCTAGTATTACCATTTGACTATCTGATATCTTATCTGGTTTAACTATTAGTCTTACCTCACGTCCTGCCTGAATTGCAAATGATTTATCCACCCCTTCAAAAGAATCTGCTATTTCTTCAAGTTTTTCCAATCTTTTAATATATGCTTCTAGAGTTTCTCTTCTTGCACCTGGTCTTGATGCTGATATTGCATCAGCTGCTTGAACTAATACTGCTTCTATTGTTTTAGGTTCTGTATCTCCATGATGAGCTCCTACAGCATTAATTATTATTTCATTTTCTTTATACTTCTTTAATACATCAACACCTATCTCTACATGTGTTCCCTCCATATCATGATCTAGTGCTTTACCTATATCATGTAATAATCCTGCACGTCTAGCAATCTTTGGATTTAATCCTAATTCTTCTGCCATAATTCTTGCAAGATTAGAAACTTCTATTGAGTGATTTAAAACATTTTGTCCATAACTTGTTCTGTATTTTAATTTTCCAATTAATTTAACTAAATCTGGATGTAATCCATGTACTCCTGTCTCTAAAACTGCTCTTTCTCCTTCTTGTTTTATTATATCCTCTACTTCTTCTTTAGCCTTTTCTACCATTTCCTCTATTTTTGCTGGATGAATTCTTCCATCATCAATTAATTTTTCTAGAGCTATTTTTGCAACTTCTCTTCTTAGTGGATCAAATCCTGATAATATAACAGCTTCTGGTGTATCATCTATTATTAAGTCAATGCCTGTTAGTGTTTCCAAAGTCTTAATATTTCTTCCTTCTCTTCCTATAATTCTTCCTTTCATATCATCATTTGGAAGGGCTACAACAGATACTGTTGTTTCTGATGTATGATCAGCAGCACATTTTGCAATAGCATAACCAATGATTTCTCTAGCATTTTTATCTGCACTTTCTTTTGCTTTACTTTCAGCTTCTCTTATAATCAAAGCTTTTTCATCAGATAATTTTCTGTCTAACTGTTCTAATAGCATTACCTTTGCTTCTTCTTTAGATAATCTTGAAATTTCTTCTAATTTTTTTGTTTGTTCTTCATAAATTTCTTCTAGTTCTTTAGCTTTTTCCTCATTATCATGGAATCTTCTTTCTAGATCTTTTTCCTTACGCTCTAAGCTTTCAGAACGTCTCTCTAAGTTTTCTTCTTTTTGTATTATTCTTTTTTCTTGTAGTCCTACTTCACTTCTTCTTTCTTTAATCTCTTTATCTAATTCATTTCTTGATTTTAAAACTTCTTCTTTAGCTTTTAATACTTCTTCTTTTTTTGCATTTTCAGCTTCTTTTTGGGCATTTGCAAGTATTCTTGATGCTTCACTTTCTGCCCCTTTTATTTTAGATTCAGCTGTCTTTTTTCTTAATACCATACCTAATGGTAAACATACAGCTGCTGAGATAAGAAAGGTGACTACTGCTATTAATATTCCACTCATAAATAATGCACCTCTTTCTATTTAATTTTCAATGTTCAGATTAATATATAACCTATAAATTAATTATTTTAGAATATATTTTAACTTTCTGTACTATTATATTTTACATTGATTATTAAAAACTGTCAAGGTGTAATATAAATCTTATATTTATAAATTTATTTATAAGTGTTATTTGTGATTTGGATGAGTGATATTAAAATTAAATAAACCTTACAAAGCATAGCCCTAAAAAGCACCTCACATCTCTTATCTCTTGCATCTTTACAGCAAGATTGGCTGAATTTGTTCTTTTTCTAATGATTTTAAAATAGTATCTAAAATATATTTTGGATCAAACACTAATGAACGTGGTTTAGTAATTGGGTTATCTTGTCTAAATGGAACAAAATATATATGTTTTCTATTTAACAATTTTCCTATATTTTCAGCACTTCCAGAAAGGCCATCATTTGTGGATACTGCAACAATTAAAGGATTTTCATTCCTTAAATGTGATTTTGCAGCCATAAGAACTGGTGTATCTGTAATCCCATTTGCCATTTTTGCAATAGTATTTCCGTGAACATGGAGCTATAACCATAACATCTGTTAATCTTTTCGGTCCTATTGGCTCGGCATCTTCTATGGTATGAATAATTTTTTTCCCAGTAATATCTTCTATTCTATTAATAAAGCTTTCTGCTTTTCCAAATTTGCTATTGATATTATAGCTATTAAACGACATTATGGGTAAAACCTCCGCTCCTTCTTCTATAAGTCTTGAAATCTGTGGAATCGTCTTTTCAAATGTACAAAATGATCCAGTTAAAGCAAATCCTACTTTTTTTCCAACAAGTAACATTATTAAAGTCCTCCCCTCTTATGTGTATCCATATATTATATGAATTTATGTCTACAAGGGTGAGTCGCATAATATAAAATAAATCAAAAAAGAACTCAATGAGAGTGTCTTTTTTGATTTGTTTAGAAAAATTAATATTTTATTAATAATCTTTTACTGATACTTCTGGATAATTAATTTTTAAATCTGTTCCATAAAATGTATCTAGTCTAACATGATTTTCAAAACTGTTTTGTCCTTTTAAAAAGTAATTATAGTATATTTGTTTTTCTTCATCACTTATTCCTCTAACAATTGGATCATCCCATGTACAGTCAATTCCATACCATTCATTATCTAATTGTACATAATTCCATGCATGATATTCACTTGTTTCCTCTTGTTCTGCTTTTCCTTGTACTATTATAGAATTAATGTTTAACTTATCCATTATATATTTAAATGTTTTTGCATAGCCTCCACAAGTTGCATTTTTTTCTACTAAAAGTCCATATATATTGTTTCTATTGCTTCTACTTAATGTTTCATCATATTTGGTATTTTCTACTATCCAATCATGAATATATTTAATTTTTTCATAATTATTATTTAAATCATTAGTATTATTTATTAGTTCTTTTATCATTGTTTCTATTTGTTGTGTAGCTCTATCAATATCTTCTTTTTGGTTAAATCCTTCTATCAAGTAATTATTGTTTTCTTCATAATCTTTAATATATGTTTTACAATTTCCTAATGAATCCATTTCATAATATAATACCATCTTACTAGCATCTATATAAAATACTTCTGGGTTATCGTATTCAAAAGCATTAATTGCAATACTAAATATTCCCTCTATTTTTGACATTCCTTCTTCTGTTTTTAATAATTCACCTATCTCCTTATCCAACTCAATTTTTGCTATACCTGTTTTCAATGATTCTTTATTATTATTCAACGTATCATATATTAATTTAGAGTATTTATCTAACTGATTATAATAAAACTTATCTACACTGTTTGACATATTACTATTGCTTTGTATTTCTACTTGTGGCTTTATTGATACTACATTTATTTCTTCATCTTGTTCTGGTAATTTTGTTGTTATAATATTTTCTTTTTTATTAACTGTATCAATGTCTATAATTTCTTGTTTTTCATTTTTATATTCTCTATTATAAACATAAACTCCAAAAAATATTGTTAAACATATCAATAATAATATTATAATATATAATATTATCGTTATTAAATTCGTTATAGTATTTTCTTTCATTTTTCTGTCCCTCTTATTAAATCATATGATTTACATTGTTTATGCTATATTCTCAGTCCATTTTTATATTAGTTTTATAAAAATTAATATAAATATTTAGTCCTTTGATTTTATTAAAATTAGAATTCCCTCTTTTAAATCAATAACTGCTATTTCTTCTATTTGTTCATTGCTCACTCCTATACTATGTCCTATTTCTAAAGTAGCATTTGATAATGGATATTTAAATCCTTTTAGTGTTACTCCACTAGCTTTTGTGGTAAGTGGAATTAAAGAAATATATTTATAGTTTTTGTTTATTTTTAATATTGTTTTTTTATTAATTAATTGTATTTCATTTCTGCTATCTATAATTCTGCATTCTATTGCTTTATCCAAAGTCTCTTTTAATACATGTATATTTGAAATAGTATGGTCAATCCTATTCCCAATTGCTCCAAGTATAGTTATGTCTGTACTTTTTAACTCTATTGCTAGCTTAATTGCCATATGTGTATCTGTATAATCTTTTTCTGGGTTTAAATTTTTAATTGCTATATCTTTATTATTAATGTATTTATCCAATATTCGTTTATTTATAGAATCAAAATCACCTATTATATAATTTGGTTTTACATTATATTTATCTAATACTTCTAGTCCTCTATCTGATGCTATTACATAGTCAAATTTATTACTTAAATAAATTTGATTAAAACAATTTTTTTCTACATTTCCTCCTGATACAATTAATGTTTTTACCATTTTATTTATAACATTCCTTTCAATTTTATTATATCTTAAATTTTCATTAAAAACAATGTTTTTTTATATGTATTGTTGTATAATAAATGTATAATAGAGGTGATTATTTGAAAAGATTAATATTTAAAATTTTATTTTGGATTTTTATTATATTATTTATAATTTTCTCTATATTATTTTGCCTAGGATATTTAAAGTATAAGGAGGCTATAGAAAAAATTTCATTGCAGGACATGGTTCAAGAAGTAAGAGAAAAAGATAATTATACTAATTTAAAAGGCATTTCAGATGATTATAAAAATGCTGTTATATCAATAGAAGATCACAGATTCTATAATCATAATGGAATAGATCTTTTATCAATGATACGTTCTACATATGTTAATTTCAGAAGAAAATCGTTAGATTATGGGGCAAGTACAATTTCTCAGCAAGTAGGAAGATTATTATATTTTTCTCAAGAAAAATCTCCTATAAGAAAGATTGCTGAAATATTTGTAGCTTTCGATTTGGAAAAGAATTATTCAAAAGATGAAATTTTAGAACTATATCTAAATCTTATGTATTTTGGCAATGGATATTATGGAATATATGATGCTGCAGAGGGTTACTTTGATAAAACTCCAGATGATTTGACATTATATGAAGCAACTTATTTAGCAGGTCTTCCAAATGCTCCAAGTGTATATTCAGAAGATGATGAACTCGGAGAAGAAAGAAGAATCCAAGTAATTAATGCAATGAAAAAATATGGATATATTGACTAATAAAACTATATTTTTACATTTTATATTAATTATGTTATAATATTTATAATTGCTGCAATAAGCAGTCAATTAATAAATTGAAAGGTGGCAAAAAAGTGAATACAACTAATGGAATGGATCATACTTTATGTTTCGGGAATACCCCAAACACAAAGCGTGCAGCTGAAGTCTTAAAAACTGTTATTTGTAAGGCTCCATTTAAAAATTGGACATCTGGATATGATATATATACAGATGATGTTCTATATTTCTTTCCTCTTCAAGACATTAATTATAGTCATTACAAAAACTCAAAAAAATTCTTTGAATTAATAAAGATGGAATGGAAAAAAGCCAATTTTGAAATTGTTGATGAAAAAGATTTAGCTGAAGACGAACATTTTCATGTTGGATTCAGTTCTCACTTTTTCAGACTCAAAAGTCTTATTTAGTAGAGATTAACTGCCAAAAAGAAAATGACTTTTTAATGAAGTCATTTTCTTTTTTTATTGCATAGGAAAAATCAAATTTTATAAGGCTAGGCAACTTTAATCTACCAGAACAAATTAAGTGGCACGTATTTTGCGATTGCTACAAAGGCGTGCTTAGCGAAATGTCTTTTTTCATTATTTTACTATTTCCATTGTTTCGTTTGCTATTTCTAATTCTTCGTTTGTTGGTATTACATACATTTTTATTTTTGAATCAGGCATACTAATTATTCCCTCATACATTTCATCATTAATATGAGAATCATCAAATTTTATTCCTAATTCTTCTAATCCTGACACTGCTTTAGCAATTACATCTGGATTATGCTCTCCTATTCCACCTTCAAATATTATTGCATCTACATGTCCTAATACTGCCATATATGATCCTATATATTTTCTTACTCTATATGCAAACATATCTACTGCAAGTTTTGCTCTTTCATTTCCTTCTGCAATTAGCCCTTTTAAGTCTCTTATATCCCCTGTCATTCCAGAAATTCCAAATAATCCTGATTTTTTATTTAATATTGTCATCATTTCATCTATACTTAATTTTTCTTTTTTCATTATAAATTCTAAAACAGCTGGATCTAAATCTCCTGACCTTGTTCCCATTACTAATCCTTCAAGTGGAGTTAATCCCATTGATGTATCAACACACTTACCATTTTTAATTGCTGCTATACTTGATCCATTTCCTAAGTGGCAAGATATAATATTTATATCTTCTTTGTTTTTTCCTAATACTTTTGCAGCTTGTTTTGTTATGTATTTATGTGATGTACCATGTGCTCCATATCTTTTTATTGCATATTTTTCATAATATTCATATGGTATAGCATATAATGCTGCTTCTTGTGGTATTGTAGTATGAAAAGCTGTATCAAATACTAAAACCTGTGGAATATTTGGCATTATCTTTTTACATGCATTTATTCCTTGTAAGTGTGCTGGATTATGTAGTGGTGCATACTCTATAGCTTTATTATACTCTTCCATAACTTCATCTGTAACTAATACTGATGATGTAAATTTAGGTCCACCATGCACTATTCTATGACCTATTGCACTAATTTCTGATAAATCTTTTATTGCACCTGTTTCTGGATTTAATAAATATTTTACTACTTCTTCAAATGCTACTGTATGATTTGGTAAATCTAATTCTTTCGTTAGTTTTTTTCCATCTTTTCCTTTGTATTCAACAAAAGGACTTTCTATTCCTTTTACACCTATTCTGTCACATTTTCCTGATGCTAGTACTTCATCATTTTCCATTTCAATTAATTGGTATTTTAATGATGAACTGCCACAATTTACTACTAAAATTTTCATAATATCTTCCTTCCTTTTTTATTATAATTTATTTTGTGCTTGAACACACGTTATAGCAACTACTCCAACTATATCTTCTGCTTTACATCCTCTTGATAAATCATTTACTGGTTTTGCCATTCCTTGACATATTGGTCCATATGCTTCTGCTTTTGCTAATCTTTCTACTAATTTATACCCTATATTTCCAGCTTGTAAATCTGGGAATATTAATGTATTTGCTTTCCCTGCTATATTACTTTTTGGTGCCTTTAATTTTGCGACATTAGGAACAATTGCTGCATCAAATTGCATTTCCCCATCTATTAATAATTCTGGTGATTTTTCTTTTGCAAGTTCTGTTGCTATTCTTACTTTATCTACTTCTTCAGCTTTTGCACTTCCCATTGTTGAATATGAAAGCATAGCAACTTTTGGTTCTTTTCCAATTATTTGTCTAAAGCTTTTAGATGTTGAAATTGCTATTTCTGATAGTTCTTCTGAATTTGGGTTTCGATTTAATCCACAATCTGAGAATAGAAATACTCCATCTTCTCCAAATTCACAGTTTGGGACTACCATAACAGCAAATGTTGAAACTAATTTTGTTCCAGGTGCCGTTTTTAAAATTTGAAGTGCTGGCCTTAAAGTATCTGCTGTTGAATGAGCTGCACCTGATACTAGTCCATCGGCCTTTCCTTGTTTTACCATCATCATTCCAAAAAATACTGGATCAAACATCAATTCTTTAGCTTTTTCTATTGTCATTCCTTTATGTTTTCTAAGTTCATAAAAATCATTTGCATATTTTTCATAATCTTCAGATTTGTTTGGTTCTACTATTTCTGCTTTTGAAATATCTAAATTGTTTTCTTTTGCTAAATTCAATATTTCTTCTTTGTTTCCAATTAATATTATTTTGCAAAACTCTTCTTTTAAAATTATATCTGTTGCTTTAAGTGTTCTAATATCAGTTGCTTCTGGTAATATTATTGTTTTTATTTCTTGCTTTGCTCTACTCACTATGTCTTGTACAAAACTCATTTATATTCCTCCTCTTGTTTTAAACATACTTATATATTATATAGACAAATTTAAAAAAGTACAATATTTTTTTGAAAAATTATAGCTTGTCCCCTACTGTAAGATAAATTGTTGTTTGTATGAAATGGGTGAAAAAGGGGCCAGGCCCCTTTTTCACCCATTTCATATTGTGTAGAGGTCGGTCAAGATCGACCTCTACAATGTTTTCAATAAATTTAATCCTACAAATTACAATTTATTTGATTTTTCAAATTTTCTTTAAACCTGAAAATCTGGATTATATATAAATGGATTTTCTGATATTGTTACAAATTTAATTGAATATATATCGCAATATAGAAGATTTCCATCTTGTATAGAACGGAGCACTATATAGCTTGCTCCTACTTCTACTAATATCCCTGTTCTATCTTCTAAATAACTTGTTCCAATCAAAAATTCTACTCTTACTAATTTCCCAATATGTTGCCTCAAAAATGCTGGTGTATATAATTCATTAGTAACCGTTTCTGGTGCACTTTCATCTATTCTAACTGCTTTATATTCTGGATAATCAGAAGTTTTATAATACATAGAATACCTCCTTATGTTTCATTATATAAAGGTGTTGGTCTATAAAAGCAATGTTCATGTATCCTTGTATGTAGTGTTCCGAGAACCATTATATGGAAAAGTATTTGGACACGTAGGATTAAAAGGATTCATATACCATAAGCAGTCTCCTACTTCATTAATTTTATTTCCTGCAATTGCCCAATCAGCTATATTATATTGGAGTTCATTTGGAGACATATTATATATGTTTTGAGGATTATATCTGTTTCCTAATGTTTCTGCTACACAATCAAATTGTCCTGTTTGAAATATTATATTTCTTATACTTCCACCTTGCGAAACACGTGCATATTCTCCGCGTGCTACAATTTACTCTATTCATTATTATTGTTGCAACAGCTTTCATTCCTATTTCGCCTTCACCTTCTGCTTCGCATTGTATGAGCCTTGCTATTAATTCTCTATCTGAAAATGCCATGTCTTTTCACCTCTATAACTTTATTATATTTTTATTTTTTTATCTTGTTACTCTTTCTTGCAATTACTTTATATAAATTATATAATACTTAAAGATGCGAGTATGCTGGAATTGGCAGACAGGCATGTTTGAGGGGCATGTGCGTGAAAACGCGTATGGGTTCAAGTCCCATTACTCGCACCAGTCTGGATGTTTTTATAGGATTTTATAGTTCTATAAAGACATCTTTTTTATTTTATACTGACAATTTTGATACGTATTTAACATTTACATCTTTTTTTGTATTTACTGTGATATCTATGTTAGATACTTTCATTTATATAAAGTTACTCCCGTATTACATATAAGGAGTGTCGTGGCTTTTGTTTACGCTTTGCCACTCATTAGTTATTCATATTTTTCAAATTTGCATTTTATGTTTATTTATGCTATAATTAAATTGATATAGGCAAAGCCTTGTATCATTTCCCTAGTTTTCACTAATTAGTGAGAGGGATTTCCTCTTACTTTTTGGAAACAATTAAACAACCATAAAAGTTTTAAGGAGGTCAAAACCATGAAAAAACGGAAAACATTAAAGGAAATCTACTCGCAGCACAAAAAAGCAATTCAAATTGTGATTTTGGTAATTCTTGCAATTGTACTCTTCATCGGCGATTACCTTGTTTCGTGGAATTTTATGTTTAAGCCATTGAACAACAGTCAGTTCGAGTTATGTGAGCAGGCTGCACGAGATGTGTATGCTCAAAAAGGAAATGTTATAGTTGAAGTACCTGAAGATTTTTCTGTCAGTATGACTACAACCACTATAACAGTCGAATCGTCTAATATCCTATATAGAGGTAGGGTTATTGCAAAACTGCAAAATGGCGAACTTGTAATAACACGAGATACGGAAACCGTATCATCAATAATTTTGAGTATGATTATAGGAGCAATATTTGTATTAGTAGAATTTCTCATAGCTTGTGTAATTTACGACAAAAAAATCAAAAAAAAGTCCGAAAAATAATGGTTTGTAATGGGGGAGCGATTTATCGTTCCCTTTTTACATTTTAGTTTATAAAAATAATAAAAATAATAATATAATATAAAGTAATTTAATGTAAATATGCTTTTGAGCATGCGGTGTAATTATAGATTTATCAGCATTTTCTAAAAATTCCTATAAGAACACTCCTACCAACAACGTATCTGTTCGAACACCATTGAACAGATAGAGATAAATATCATCCTAAAAGGGATGATGTTTTTTATTTTTATTACTATTCTAAAAACTTATATATATTATAACTTGGTTTTGTTAAATTTGATAATTATAAAAGAGCCTACACATAGGTGTAAGCTCTCTTGATTGGTCAGTTATAAATTATATTTAGATTTCTCCTTTATCAAATTTCTCGTTTTGTTCTGAAATCTTAACATATGCTTCATATTCTTCTTGAGTAAAGTATATTGGCTGTGAATTTGCAAGTTTAGATTTATAGTTTTCTTTTACTGCTTTAAATAGATTACATAGCATTGTTTTAGGACAAAAGGTTTTTGATGTCATAATTTTACCTCCTCGATATACTCTCGTGGATTTATTAAGTAACTGACCTTTACTTAATTTATACTATTTTTACAATAATATAATAGCATAATTTTAAATATTGTGCAATTAAAATATTAGATTAGGATGTGATTAAATTTTGTTTGTTATAACTTATTTGGATATTTGTATTAATTATTAATAGATAAAAAGTTGTATATATCTATGCCAATGGCACCAGTCTGGATGTTTTTATAGGATTTTATAGTTCTATAAAGACATCTTTTTTTATGCTAATAATTTTGAGACATATTTTACACTTATATCTCTTTGCATTTACTGATATATCTAGCTTAGATAACTTTATTTATATAAAGTTACTTCCGTATTACATATAAGGAGCGTGGCAACTGTCACACTTTACATCGCCACGCTATTATAATAATAAAATAAAACTCTAATGAATTATTTTCATAAAATTATTTATAGTATAGTTGATACATATAATAACTATAAATTGGTATGATGATGGTTGATAATAATAATAGTATTTTAAAATAAATAATATTATTACTTAATCCAATTATAAATAGTAGTCCATAACCTATTATTCTTCCAATTTGCATTATTATATTTATAAATATCTGATTTTCAATATGATATTCGTCATTAATATTATTTTCTTTATTATTAAGTCTTTCTATGTTGAAAAGTATTTCTAATATAACAATGAAACTATAACTAATTATATTGTAAATAATAACCTCAATTTTTCCTAATTTTATTACTAGACTTACAACACTAATCAAAGAAATTAAACTACCACCAATTAATATATCTTTTTGAAGTTTCTTGTTATTTATTTTTTTAAATATGAATAATGTTATCATTGAACATATAGCAAATATTGTATTGAAAAAACCTAATGTAAAATTTGTTTTATATGTCATAACAATTATTATAGTAACAAGTGTAGGAATTAGATTTAATAATATTCCATATAATATAGATGATTTATAAATAATTTTTAATCTATTGTTATTTTTAATATTTATATTTTTAAAAAATGTTATTAAATCAAATTTGTTATAATTTTGATTTTGTATTTTAATAAAAAATGATAGAATAAGTTGAGTACATGCAAGTAACATTATATAAATTGAAACCTTATAAAATGTTAATAATTCAATTGAAGTACCTAAAATTATAGGCATTAATATTTTGGTAAAACTACGTATTATGTTTTTATTTGTAGTATATTTCTTTCTATTACTGCCATTTGTTACTAGTCCAACAATATTGTCATATGCTCCCCAATAAACAGTTTCAGCAATTCCTAAAACAATAGCAATCGGAATTAAAAAATTTTGAATTTGCTCTCTTAAAAAAACTATTAATATTGTAAATATACATTTTATTAATATTCCAAGTCTATATATATTTGCAATATTGTATTTTTTTAGAAAGTATCCAATTATATACATACAAATACCAGTTATAGCATAATCAATAATGTAATAAATTGCAACCGAACCTATATTTTTATTGGTTATATTTAATAAATAAGCTACTAAAAAAGTACTTAAAAACAAATCGATTATTGAATTTATAATTTCACAAATCATCAATGATTTCGCTGAAGTATTTAATCTCTCATCTTCTATCATAATTTTTTCTTTCCTCTTTTTATTTAATTTAACAAGATTATACTACATTTGTCAAAAATCTACTATATTATAAAAAAATTAATTAAAAATATAAATTAATCTAATATATATATGTTTTAGTAATCAACGTAATTATAGATTGTACCTAAATTTACTAAGAATTCCTATAAGAACACTCCAACAAGTCTAGGTGTTTTTATAGGATTTTTACTCCTGTAAATACATCTTTTTATTTATAATCATTTTTTGCATTCGTACCTTTTTTTGTATTTATTGCTATATATACATCTTACAGATTTTTTTATACGATGTTACTCCGTATTACATATAGGTAGCATTGTGGCTGTTATTTCACATCGCCATACCTGACTTGTATCATTTTTAAATTATAAATTACTAAAATTTTTTATAATATGAAATTTATGTGGAAGAATTTTTAAATTATAAAAAATATGATATAATTTAACTATAATTTATGAAAGGTTGTATGAATATAAATGAATGAAGAATTAAGAGAAGTGTATCATAAGTGTATTGAATATAGTAATAAGATTAAAAATCCCATATTAAGAGAAGTTGTGCAAACAATTTATGAAGATTATAAAGAAAAGTTAATGAATAAACCTGCTACTCCAGGTTCCCATCATTATTTTAGAGGTGGATTATTATATCATATATATAGCGTTACAAGAAATGCTATAGCAATATGTAATTTATATCCTAGTTTAGAAGTAGACATGGATTTAGTTATATTTGGAGCATTGACTCATGACATAGGAAAAACAAACGATTTTAATGATTTTATAGAAAGTGAAAATTATAATCCAAATTCTAGTAATAGCTTTGTTCTATTAGGACATTCTTATGAAGGCACACATATAGTAGAAAATTATCTAGCAAAATATCAAATTGATGAACAGTTTAAAAATCAAGTAATTCATATGATTGGTAGCCATATGAATGAATATAGTGAATGGGGTGCATTGGTATTACCTAAAATGCTTGAAGTAATTATTATTAACTTTGCAGATAATATAGATGCTCATATCGAGCCTGCACATAAAGAAATTCGTAATGTAAAAGCAGGAGAATTATATAAAATAGTAAATGCACCAAGACCATATTATAAATCTTTGAATCCAAATTATAATAAAAATAATCAAAACTAAGTAGGTGATAATTCAATGAATTTATATGTAATTAGACATTGTCAAACAAATAGTAACAAAAATAAAATTTTTAATGGAAGAAATGATAAAGATATAAATGAATATGAAGTTAATCAAGCAAATGCAATAAGAGAACAAATAATTAAATCAAATAAAATATAAAGGATTTTACTATAATGGTATTAAAATATATTGTAAGTAGCTTATCTAATTACACAAATGTTAGACAAGTTTTAAAGAATGAATTTAATATGTCAAATAGATTAATTAGTAAATTAAAACAAAATAAATTAATCTATTTAAATGATGAAGAAACTTATTTAGATAAAACACTATCTATAGGTGATACTGTAAAATGTATTATTGATTTTAATGAATCTTCTGAAAATATTATTCCCTCAAAAATGAATCTAGAAATTATATATGAAGATGATTATTTTTTAGTAGTAGATAAACCTTGTAATATAGCAGTTCATCCCTCAATCTTGCATTATAACAATAGTTTATCTAATGGTATTAAATACTATTTTGAATATATTGGTTTAAATAGAAAAATAAGACCTGTAAACAGATTAGATAGAGATACAACCGGAATTGTTATATTTGCTAAAAATGAATATATACAAGAGTGCCTTGCAAAGCAAATGCAATTTAAAACTTTTTACAAAGAATATATAGCAATATTAGAAGGAATATTAGATAAAAATAAAGGAACAATTGATGCTCCTATATCTAGAAAAAACGGTAGTATAATTGAAAGATGTATAGACAAAAATGGAGCAAATGCAATTTCTCATTACGAAGTAATTGGCACTAAAAATAATTTATCTTTAGTAAAATTTGTTTTAGAAACAGGAAAAACTCATCAAATTAGATTACACTCAAAATATATAGGTCACCCTATCATAGGTGATACTTTATATGGACATAAATCGTCATTAATTTCTAGACAGGCTCTTCATTGTCATAAAATATCATTTGTACATCCAATTACAAAAAATCAATTACAACTTGTTGCTCCAATACCCGAAGATATGTTGAAATTTCTATAAAAGACCAAATCTAGTCCGTCCGAAAAAAGAAAAAAGAAAAATGTCCTTTTGGGACACTTTTTTAGTTTAAGTAAATCTATAAGCCGGGTTCTGTTAAAAACAGTCATTTATCTAGGATATATATTGCTATATATCTCAAGCCACCAGTTTAAGAAGATGACGAGCAGTCTTATCCTTCTTATATTTAGGTGTTGCTCCAGATGGGGTTTACATTGACCAAATATGTCACCATATTTGCGGTAAGCTCTTACCTCACCTTTTCACCCTTACCGTACTAGAAATTAGAGGTTAGAGATTAAAATATTTTTATATTCTAAAAAATTCTAACTTCTAGCAGGCGGTTATTTTCTGTTGCACTTTCCTTAAGGTCTCCCTTACTGGACGTTATCCAGCATCATTGCTCTATGGAGCCCGGACTTTCCTCATATAGGACCTTGCGGTATCTATACGCGACTGTTCAATTTACTCTTATTATATTTTAACCTCATTTTACTAAAAAGTCAATAATTAATTAAAGATATGTCATGGTGATATGAAAGAAATGTGATAATGTCTTAAGTAAAGAAATGAGAAAATGTCCCAACTAAAAAATATTTGTTCTCTTA
>CANQIC010000031.1 GCA_947623865.1 uncultured Clostridia bacterium
TGTAACGATAAATTATGTCATTTTCATGTTATTTCTATTACATTTTGCTCTTTTTTAGGGATTTTTCTTAGGGATTTAAAAAAAATTACCTCTCTTTTAGTTTAAATTTCTGAACTAAAAGAGAGATAACTTTTGTTTTTTAAAATATAACTAAATCTATTTCACTTGTATAATTATTATTTCCATAGGCATAGACTAAATATAAATAGTTGTTTTTACCTAGGAAGAAATTTGGAGTATTATCTACTTTGTATATTTCATCGCTTTCATTTCTCATATATACATTATATCCTTGGTCACTAATAGTTTGCATTTGTATATTTTGTTCTTTTATTTTTTCTAGAACCCTTTTCTCAACATCTTCTTTGTTTAGCTTTTTGTAATCTAGCATTTCATTTATATTTATTAATTTATTGTTATCTATATCATAGTTATATGTTTGTATAATATTTCTTTGAGGATTTGTTCCATCTTTATATTTGCATCTAATTATTAATGATAAAATATTATTATTAACATATACTGTATAATCCAAATTAAATGTGGTATGTGCAGTAGAATTTTGTACAATATTTATAATTGTATTAGCAAATATATCATATATCTCTTGATTTATTTTTTTTGTAGCCTCATTTTCTATTTTAAACAATGGTATTTTTGCATCAATATTATAATTTTCTTTCTCCTCTTTAATTTTATATGCACAATATATTATTTCATCATAATTTACATCTTGTTTTGCAGTCGCTTCTTTATTTATAGTATTTGTAAATATCTCATCAAAATTGTTTTCTAAATCTTCATAATCATTGCTTTCTTCTTCCTCAGAATTAATAGCACTTCTATTTGTAATCTGTGCATAAACACCTATTGAAATTGCTATTGCACATATTAATATAATTGACGTAATAATTATAATCATCTTATTTTTTAATAAAAAATATTTTAAATTTCTCATTTGTTTCTCCTTTAGCTTTATATTATAACATTATTATTGAACAGATTCAACTTTTTCTTACAGTTTCTTGACTATTAGCAAATTTTAATGTATTATTATAAATGTACTTATATAATAAAAAGGCAGGAGATAAATATGTTGTGTTCTAATTGCCATAAAAATATGGCTGTAATTTTTACAAAAAAAATAGATGGTGATAAAAGCTCTATGGAAGGGCTTTGTTATAATTGTGCAAAAGAAAAGGGAATTAACCCTTTAGAAGTACTTGCAAAACAGGCAAATCTTTCTGAAGAAGAATTAAATGATATGTCAAAACAGTTTGAAAATTTATTTGATGACTTATCAGAAAATATTAATATAGATGAATTAAACGAGGAAGATATTCAAGCAGGTGGAGGTATCCCTCTAGGTTCTATATTTTCTAATATGTTTGGAAACAAATCACCTGAAACCAATAACAAAGAAGATGGAAACTCAACTTCTAAGAAAAAAGTAAAAACAGAAAAAAGACCAAAAGAAAAGAAAAAGAGTTTTTTAGATATTTATGGAACTAATTTAACGAACAAAGCTAGAAAAAATGAATTAGATATTGTTATTGGTCGTGATAAAGAAATTGAAAGAGTTGTTCAAATATTAAATAGGCGTTCTAAAAATAATCCTTGTTTAATAGGTGAACCAGGAGTTCGGAAAAACAGCAATTGCTCAAGGCTTAGCAATTAAAATTGCCGAAAAAAAAGTTCCTGCAAAGCTATTAAATAAAGAGGTGTATCTGCTTGATATGACAGCAGTTATTGCTGGAACACAATTTAGAGGCCAATTTGAAGGAAGAATGAAAACTTTAATTGATGAGTGCAAACAATCTGGTAATATTATTTTAGTTATTGATGAAATCCATAATATAATAGGTGCAGGTGATGCTGAACATTCAATGAATGCTGCAAATATTTTAAAACCTTCTCTATCAAATGGGGAAATTCAACTAATAGGAACAACAACTTTAAAAGAGTATAGAAAATATATAGAAAAGGATTCTGCTTTAGAAAGAAGATTTCAACCAGTTCTTGTTGAGGAACCTAATATAAATGATACTATTGAAATTTTAAAAGGAATAAAAAAATATTACGAAGATTTCCATAAGGTGAAAATTTCTAATGATGTAATTGCACAAACTGTTAAAATGTCTGAAAAATATATTCATGATAGGTTTTTACCTGATAAAGCAATTGATATATTAGATGAGGCTTGTTCAAAAATTAATCTAGATAATAAAGAATTATATGAACTTGAAGTATTAAAAAATAGACTTGCCAAAATTCAAGAAGAAAAAGAAGAAGCAGTTGAATCTGATTCTATAGAAGATTACCAAAAGGCTGCTGATTTAAAAACAGAAGAATGTAATATATTAGAAAGAATAGAAGAATTAAATGAAAAACTTGAATTAACTAGTCTTACAGTCAATGATATTGCTGAAGTAATTGAACATTCTACTAAAATACCTGTTAAAAAAATTACAGAAGCTGAAACTGTTAAATTATTAAATCTTGAACAGAATTTGCATAATAGAATAATAGGTCAAAATGTTGCGGTAGAAGCAGTATCAAGAGCTATTAGAAGAAACAGAGCTGGGCTTCAAAGTACAAAAAGGCCACCTTCATTTATATTTGTTGGACCAACAGGTGTTGGAAAAACCGAGCTTGCAAAAACTCTTGCATATGAAATGTTTGGAAGCGAAAATTCAATAATTAGAGTTGATATGTCAGAATATATGGAAAGTCATTCAACTTCTAAGTTAATTGGTTCTCCTCCAGGATATGTAGGTTATGATGATGCAGGGCAATTAACTGAAAAAGTTAGAAGAAAACCTTATTCAATAATACTTCTAGATGAGATTGAAAAAGCTCATCCAGATGTATTTAACATTCTTCTTCAAATATTAGATGATGGTAAATTAACAGATGCCCAAGGAAATGCAGTAAGTTTTGAAAATACTATAATAATTATGACATCAAATGCTGGGTCTAATTTAAATAATAATTCGATAGGTTTTGGAAAGCAGAGTTTTGACAAAGGAAAAATAGAAACTGCTTTAAAAGAAGTATTTAGACCTGAATTTTTAAATAGAGTAGATGAAATTGTTATATTTGATAGTTTAACAAAAGAACAATTACTACAGATTATAGATTTATTATTGCAATCTACATCCAGAGCATTATCTGATAAAGATATTAACTTAGAAGTATCTGCCGAGGCTAAAAACTATATATTAGAGAAGGGAACTGATTTAAAATATGGAGCAAGACCTTTAAGAAGAGCAATTCAAAGATATATAGAAGATCCTATTTCTGATATGATACTAAAATCAGAGGTGTTCCCTTGTCAAACAATTATAGTTGATTTTAATGAAAATGATTTAGTGTTTAGTATAAAATAATAGTTTATGGAGGAAATATGTTTAAACAAGTACCAAATATTCTAACAATTATACGATTTTTATTAATACCAGTACTTATATTCTTTGCATTTCAGAATAACTATATTGCAACGATAATAATTCTTACAATTTCTGGATTAACAGATATATTGGATGGATATATTGCAAGAAAGTTTAACTTTATATCAGATTTTGGAAAACTGATGGATCCTTTAGCAGATAAAGCAACTCAAGTAGCACTTTTAGTAACTTTAACAATACAAAGGATTATTCCAATATGGATTATAATTATTGTTATTATAAAAGAATTCTTAATGATTTCTGGTGCTTCTTTCCTTTATGGTAAGGAATTAGTAGTATCTAGTAAATGGTACGGAAAACTTGCAACAGTATTATTTTATATAGCAATTGTATGCTCATTATTTATTCAATATTGGAACGGACCATTAAAGAATCAAATTGCATATACCTTACCTAAACTACCAGAATTTGATACATATATATATTATCTAGCAGTAATATCAACTATATTCTCTTTAATAATGTATATAAAGGCATTCTACTTGCAAGGATATTTAAAAAATGCAATGGAACAGGGAAATAGTAACAACAATAATATAAATAAATAAAAAATTAAATAAAAGGGACTGTATACAAATGCAATAAACATTGCATTTGAAATGTCCCTTTTTATTTTACTCAAAATCTTCAAGTGTTTTATTTAATTCCTTTTGTGTATAAACTTTAATTCCATTCCTAATCTGTTCTAAATCTTCTTCTGCTAGGTATTCAGTAGGAATCTCCGTTGTATCAAAAAATTCGGCATTTTCATTTTCATCTAATTTATATATAGTTATATATCCATCTTCTTCTTTTAAAAGATAGTGTTCATTACAAAATTCATTTACTTCTTTATATAAAACTATTTCGGTAGGTGTAAATTTTTGTACTTCCCAATCACTAAATCTCTCTTTTAATTCTTCTTCTGTCATATTTACTTCTGCTTCTTCTATATTTTGCCTTTTTTCAATTAAATGCTGACAAGCTTCATGATAAACCTTTAAAGTTATTATGCAATTTGGAGATGTTTTCTCTTCTTCATTATTTGTCTGTATTAAATTCGCTAGTTCTTCTTCATCTAATTCCCCTATTGCTGTGCATTCGTCTTCTATAGTTTTAGCAATATACTCTTGTTCATCATCCATTTTATTTATTCTATATAGATATATGCCAGTTAGAAATCCTAGTATAATTCCAACTATTACTATTGCAATAATAGTATATTTTTTCATCTTAACATCACCAGTTTTATTTTTTCCAGCATTTAGAAAAATTATACACTATTCATTCTATTACTTTAATCTAATTATTTGTTTTAATTTGTTTTTAGATATAAAGTAACTGCCTCTTTTATTAATTCATTAATACTAATCTTTTTTTCAATTGATTTGATTTTTGCTTTATTATGAAGTTCTACTCCTAGTCTAACGTTTAATGAACCTTTACATTGTTGCTCTGGTATTTCATTGTTAGCTTTACAGTTTTCTAAATAAAAATCAATTGAATCTTTAAAATCCTTTTTTAACTCTTTAACTGTATTGCCTTCAAATAAAATTAACGTATTCTTCATGCCTTCAACTTTCCCACAAAAACATTCATCTTCATCACTATATTTTATTTCTGCCCAATATCCTTTATATTTCATTATATTACTCATTTTATTAACCTCCATTCTCTTAATTCATTTATTATATCATTAATTTTATAAGGTTTTATAATATTGCTTGGATGAGGTTTATGTAATACTATTTTTCTACCTATACTATCCCTAAATTCTACTCTTGATCCAGATGTTTTCCCCCTATTATTTTCATAAAATTCCAAATAATTTAACAATATTTTCAATTCATTATATGTAAAATCTTTTGGTTTAGATTTTAATTTTTCTAATAGTTTATCTTTCTTACTCATATATTATACTCCTTTGTTTTTTATTTTGCAACTATTTTTAGTTGCTTTTTAATTTATCATTTTGTTTATTATCAAATTTCCTTCTTTGCTTACTTTTATTTCTATTTCTCCCATTTTATCTGTTCTGTATATTTTACAATTTATATTTTTTAGCCTTTCTAGCACTTTTTTATTTGGATGCCCGAATTTATTATTTTCTCCTACTCCTATTAATGCAATTTTTGGATTTACTGCTTTAATAAATTCTTCACTTGATGAAGTTTTTGACCCATGATGTGCTATTTTTATAATGCTACTTTGTAAATCTCTTGATTTATATTTATTTAAAATATTTTCTTCTGATTTTTCTATATCTCCTGTAAATAACATTGTAAATTTATTATATGTAAGTTTTGTAACTATTGAATTGTTATTTAAATCATCATATTCCAAATTTTCAGGTGGATAAAATATGTTTATATTTACATTTTTATCAATGCTTAATTCATCTCCTTGTTTTACAAATGTTACTCTAATTTTTTTTGAATTTATGAGATTTGCAATATTTTTATACTCATTACAAAAATATGCTTGTTTAGATATTAAAATATTTTTTATTTTTAATTTTTGAATTACTTCTATTAAGCCATTACAATGATCACTATCAAAGTGTGAAATGATAATGTAGTCTATTGATTTGATTCTTCTATCTAATAAATAGGATAAAAGCACATCCGTTTTTCCCTCTCCTCCATCAATCAATATTTTTTTATTTTTCGGTGTAATAACAAGGCATGAATCCCCTTGTCCTACATCAATAAAATATATTTTTAAGTCTTTTGGAATTAATGAATAGAAATATGAAAATGTATTAAATAAAATTATTATGATTAAAATACTTACTAAAAAAGCTTTTATGTTTTCCCTTTTTAATAATCTCTTTTGAAATAATCTTAAATTTGTTTTTGAATTATATAAAGTAAAAATATAGTTTAGCATTAGCACTATGCAGTATATAAATACTATAGAAATTAAATATGGCGTTTTAATTAAAATACTACTTAAAGGTAGCTTTGCAGTAAAACTAGAAATAAATATTAAAGCTTTAAGGCTTAAATTAAGTAGTATAGCAAACATTTCTGCTAAAGAAAATGAAATTAAAGATATAAAAATTGTTATAAATCCAAGTATTATATTTATTCCTAAAAACGGACTTGCTAAAACATTCGATATAAAAAAAGTTAATGAAAGAGTATTAAATCTAAATATCATTATTGGAATTATAATAATTTGTGCAGATATTGTTACTGAAAGAATTTCAATAATTTTACTATTTATACTAGTCTTATTTAAAATTGCTTTTATATTTTTATTAAATAATATAATTCCAATTGTACCTAAGTATGATAATTGTAATCCTACTTCATTAATTGAGAATGGATTTATGACTAAAATAATTAATAATGATATTGCTATACTTGTTGCAAAATCTTGCTTTCGATATAGTAAATTTGCACCTAAAATAATTATAGACATAAAGCATGCTCTAGTTACAGAAACAGTAAAATTTGTTATAAACATGAATAGAATTAAAATCATAATTGTAATTATATATATCCATTTTTTTGATATTTTACTTTTATTTAAAATATATGTTATTCCAAGTATTATATATGAAGTATGTGTTCCAGATACTGAAAGCATGTGCGACAGATTACTAATTTTAAAATTATTTATTATATTTTCTGATATTCCAGATTTATCCCCAATTAAAATTCCAATTAATAATTTACTTGTTTCTGCTGGAAGAAGTTTGTCTGATGCATTAATTACGTAGTTTCTTATATTGTTAGATACAATTAAAATAAAATTTAAGTTATTTTCTTTAAGAATATTAATATTATTATTTGTTTTTATAGTTCCATAAATTTTTTTAGTTTTTAAATATTCTCTATAATCAAATCCTTTATAGTTTCTTGACTCACTTGGAATTATATACTCACCATCAATTTTAATTAAATCTCCATATTTTGGTTTACAATTTTTATCTTTTTTCACATATAAATAAAATTTCTTTCCTTTATATACCCCTGTTTTAATTTTTATAGTATAAACATTAGTATATTCTTTTTCTTTTTCTTTTGCTTCTCCGAATTATTATAGCTGTCGCATTTATTATATCAGGTTTGTTTTCGTATAAACTGTCATATTTCGAATTTAAATATAATAAATAAGTGTTAGAAATTATTGCAAATAATATTATAATAAAAATACATTTACTGTTTAATAAAATTTTCAGATATCGCAATAATTTACATCTACTTATATTATTGAGATTTAATTTATATATAAGGTATATTAAAAATAATATAGGTAAAACAAAAGCTATACTTTTCTTAAAGTATAGCCCATATATAATTCCTATTAAATATCCGAATTGTGCATATTAGAATTGGTCTTTTGATTTCATATCACTCCATCACTTAATAGTAATTCCCCCTAATTAATTATTCTTCTTGCTGAATAATAATACTTGTTATAATACCCACTATTCAATGTATCTGTTCTAACACCTGTTCTACTATTTTCTGCATGTATAAAGCGTCCTCCTCCAATGTATATTCCAACATGTCCTATACTTCCATTAGAACCATTATTAAAAAATACTAAGTCTCCAGCAGATAAATTTTTTCTTGATACTGCACTTCCTGATTTTGCCTGTACTTTGCATGATCTACTAAGTGAATATCCACATGAGTTGTATACATAGTATGTAAATCCAGAGCAGTCAAATCCTCTGCTTGGAGTAGTTCCTCCTGATACATATTTATATCCTACATATTTTTTTGCATATGAAACTACATTACTTCCTGCTGACGAATTTGATGTGGTTGTTTTAGTATTTACTTTATTCGTTACATTATCACTTTTTGTACTTACTTCACTTGTTTGAGTTGTATTTATTTTTCTTTCCCCAGAACTTCTGCTTGTAACTTCTTCTACTGGTTTATCTGACACTAAAGATTTTGATATATATCCTGTAATATCATTATATTGTATTTTGTAAAAATCTCCCTCTTCTGCAATGAGTGTTACTTCAGTATTTCTAAGAAGTGTAGTTATTATATTTGATGTTGTAGTTGCATTTTCTCTTATATTTGCAGAATTACTTACGTCTATATATCCTTTCTTATTGCCTATTGTTTTAGTATCTGTTTCATCTGATTTATCTGTTTGCTCAGTATTATCTGTTTGTTTATTATTAGCACTTGTTTGTACTATTGCACTTTCATTGTTTACAAAATACTTTCTTGCCCATCCTGTATTTTTTCCATAAGTAACATTTACCCAGTTGTTTAACTCATAGTTAATAGTTACTTCTTCACCTTTTTTTACATTTATTATAATATTTGCTGTAACTGATGGTATTGTATATATTTTTAAATTTGCTTTAACTTCTTGTTTTTGTGAATACTGTTTTTCATTGTTATTAGATTTTTCTTCTACAGTATTACTTTTTGTTTCTTCTTTTTGCTCTTCTGTAGATTCTTCATTTTTAAGATCTTTAACTTCTGTTGTTTCTTCTTCATTTTCTTCATTTACATATTCAGCAAATAAATATCCTTCATGATTATTATATTTTACTTTATACCATTCTCCATCTTCTTCTAATATTTCAACATTACTCTTATCACTAACAGTTATTACAACTTCTCCATTTTTAGATGCTTCTTTTCTTAAAATTAATCCATTTGGTGCATTTACTATGCCACTTCTTCCAAAAGAAGTTGTTGCAAATATAATTACTCCTCCTAATGCTATTGTTGAAATTCTCTTAAATTTATTCATTAAAGCTATCTCTCCTTATATTTTTTACTTGGTAATTATATATTTATTCATCTTTTTTGTCAAGTGAGCCTTCTTATTATAGAATTACATTTTTTGTATATTTCTTCTTCTTTTATTCCTTTAATCTTTCTATCTTCCATTACAATATTTCCATTTATAATTGTTGTCATTACATTATTTGGTTTGACATTATACACAATGTTAGAAAACACGTCATTTATAGGCTCTGTCATTGTAGTTTCTAAATCAATTATAATTAAATCTGCTTGTTTTCCCTCTTCTATGCTACCAATTTTATTTTCTACATTAAGTGCCTTTGCTCCATTTATAGTTGCCATTTTTATGACATCATATGCTGGAAGTAATGTTGCATCTTCATATGATCCTTTTTGAAGTAATGCTGTATATGCCATACTACTAAACATATCTAAATTACTTCCACTTCCTTGACCATCAGTTCCGAATAGCTATATTTATTCCATTTACCATAAAGTCTTTTATTTTAGCAATACCACATCCCAATTTTAAATTACTAACTGGACAATGTGCTACACTCAATTTCAAATTTTTTAACCTATTCATTTCTTTAGGCTGTACTTTTACGCAATGTGCAAGAACTAAATCTATACCCTTAAAATATTCTTCTAGTAAATTAATAGGTGCATTTGTTTTATGAATTCTTTTAATATCTTCTAACTCTTTAGAATTTTCAGCAAAATGCATATGTACATATAAATTGTATTTCTTAGCAAGCTCTACAGCCTTTTTTACATATTCTTTCGTACAAGTGTATAATGAGTGTATACCAACATTAATTTTTATATTATCATCATATCCACTATATTTATTTATTAATTGCTCTAATTCATTTAGTTTTTCCTCTCCATTACCATTAACATTCATTAATGCCCTTGTACAATGTATTTTCATATTTGTTTGTAAAACTGCTTTAATCGTAGAATCAGTCATAAAATATTGATCATTAAAGCAAGTAGTGCCACCTTTTATCATTTCGATACATGATAAAAGTGATGCATAATATACATCTTCTTGGTTTAGTTTATCCTCCATTGGCCAAATTCTATCATTTAGCCATTCTTGCAAACCATACCCATCTAGTGTATCTCTAAATATGCTCATAGCTATGTGTGTGTGTGTATTTATGAGTCCTGGCATAACTACCTTTCCTCTTGCATCAATTACTTTATCACAATTTTCTTTAATAATATTTTTGTCAATCTTTTCTATTTTATCATTGTTTATTAATATATCTACGCATTCTTCATATTTTTCTTTTTTCTCAGACATAGATATTAAATTACAATTTTTAATCAATGTTTTCATATATAGTTACCTCACTTAATCAATTTAAATTAATTATATTATATATTTTCTTATAATTCAATTAGATATATTGTAATAAGTTGTCTAACCTAATTGTATACGAAAAAATCTTGCGTTTTTTTCTATGCAATAAAAAATAGGATTTTGAGGTTTATCCCAAAATCCTATTTTTTATTATTAATTTAAGCTAATTCAACTGTTGCTCCAGCTTCTTCAAATTTAGCTTTTAATTCTTCAGCTTCATCTTTAGAAACTCCTTCTTTAATTGTTTTAGGTGCTCCATCAACTATATCTTTAGCTTCTTTTAATCCTAATCCTGTTGCATCTCTAACAACTTTTATAACTGGTATTTTATTTGCTCCAGCTTCTTTTAATACAACATCAAATGATGTTTTTTCTTCAGCTGCTGCTCCTGCTGCAGCACCACCTGCTACTGGTGCTGCAACAGCTGCTGCTGATACTCCATATTTTTCTTCTATTCCTTTTACTAATTCTGATAATTCGATAACTGTTAAGCTATCTATTTCTTCTAATATTTTTGCTATATCTGCCATTTTATTTCTCTCCTTTATTGTAAGGGGACACAGCTTACTCCCTAGTCACTTCCACTTACAGAGGAGCTATGTCCTCTCATTGTGAATTAGTGATGTCAGTTTTTAAGTTTATCTCCTTATTTATTCTAGTGTTTAGGTCACCACCCTATTTTTTAATTTTTTTGTTTATCCTATCTCTATTTTATAATAGGTCATTTGTTTTAAACCTCTGCTTTTTGTTTAGCAACTTGATCCAATGCAACTGCAAGTTTTGTAATATTTCCAAGTAAAGCACCAGCCAATTTTGCGATAAGTGTTTCTCTTGATGGTAATTTTGCAAGTGTAATTATTTCTTCTGTTGAAACAACTTTTCCATCTATGATACCACCTTTGATTTTATAGAATTCATTATCTTTTGCATATTCATAAATTGTTTTACATGCGTCAAGATAATCATTTTTTCCTATAATAACTGCTGTTGGTCCTTCTAGAACATCCTCAAGTCCTTCTATTTTGCATTCTTCAAGAGCTCTTCTTGTTATATTGTTTTTTATAACTTTATATTCAGTATTTGTATTTCTTAATTTTGCTCTTAATTCAGTTACATCAGAAACATTTATACCTCTATAATCTGTTAAAAGTACAACTTTAGCTTCTTTTATTTTTTCAGCTAATTTAGATACTTCTTCCTTCTTTTGATTTAGAATTTTTTCGCTAGCCAATAATTTTCACCTCCTGCTTAATAGGTTTGAGGAACAAACCTTTATTTTGTTGAAGGACAAGCCTCAGTTACTAGTATTCCTCATAGATTGAGGCATTTCCCTCATACTAACGGCATTCCCAATAGATCGAGGAATGCCCTCGTTTTATATTAAAAAAATTAAAAACTCTGTTAGTCCACACGAGGAATTAACAGAGTTTTACTACTCTTTTATTAATTACCTCGGTAGGACTTATATTTTGCCTACTGTCTTTGGCATTATAAAGTTTGAAGGACAAACCTCGGTCACCGGTATTCCTCATAGTTCGAGAAATGTCCCTCGTTTTTTATTAAGCTATATAAATACTTGGTCCCATTGATGTAGTAACTGCGATACTTTTTATATATTGACCTTTTGCAGCTGCTGGTTTTGCTTTTTGAATTGCATCCATTACTGTTTCATAATTTTCTAATAATTTAGTTGCTCCAAATGAAACTTTTCCAAATCCTAAGTGTATAATATTTGTTTTATCTAATCTATACTCAACTTTTCCTGATTTAATTTCATTTATTGCTTTAGTTACATCCATTGTTACAGTTCCTGATTTTGGGTTTGGCATTAATCCTTTAGGTCCTAATACTTTACCAAGTCTTCCTATAACTCCCATCATATCTGGTGTTGCTACTATAACATCATATTCAAACCAATTCTCATTTTGTATTTTTGGAACTAATTCTTCTGCTCCAACAAAATCTGCTCCAGCTGCTTCTGCCTCTTTAGCTTTATCTCCTTTTGCAAATACTAATACTCTTTGAGTTTTTCCTGTACCATTTGGAAGTACAACTGTTCCTCTTACTTGTTGATCAGCTTGTTTTGAATCTACACCTAATTTAACATGTAATTCAACTGTCTCATCAAATTTTGGTTTAGGCATTTTACAAATTGTATTCAATGCCTCTTTTGCATCATAATTTTTTGTTCTATCTATAAGTTTTTCACATTCTAGATATCTCTTTCCTTTTTTCATTTTCTTTCCTCCTTTGGTAATAACGGATATTTTTTATCCTCCCAATTTTATTATTGTAAGGGGACATAGCTTATCTCTTAGTCACTTCCACTTTGGAGGAGCTATGTGTCCCCTACTTATGAATTAGTGATGTCAGCTTTTAAGCATATCTCCTTATTTAAACTTTTTATTCTACGACAATACCCATAGATCTAGCAGTTCCTTCAACCATACTCATAGCTGTTTCTAGTGATCCAGCATTTAAATCTTCCATTTTTTGCTTTGCTATTTCTTCCACTTGTGCTTTTGTTATTTTAGCTACTTTATCTTTGTTTGGTTTTCCTGAACCCTTTTCAATTTTAAGTGCTTTTTTTATTAAAACTGCAACTGGTGGTACCTTTGTTATAAATGTGAATGATTTATCTTGATATACTGTTATTACAACTGGTATTATCATTCCTGGTTGATTTGCTGTCTTTTCGTTGAATTCTTTTGTAAATTGCATAATATTAATACCTGTTGATCCTAATGCTGGCCCAACTGGTGGTGCTGGTGTTGCTTTTCCAGCTTCAATTTGTAATTTAACAATATTTGAAATTTCCTTTTCTGCCATTTTCATTTCCTCCTATATCTTTTCTACTTGGGCAAACTCTAATTCTACTGGAGTTTCCCTTCCAAACATAGAAACTAATACTTTAACTTTATTTTTTTCTTTATTTATCTCTTGAACTGTTCCTATAAATGTAGCAAGTGGGCCATTTACAACTCTTACAGTATCATTTACATCATAATCTACATTTACTACAGCAGTTTCAAATCCCATATTTCTTATTTCTTCGTTTGTAAGAGGAATTGGATCTGTTCCTGATCCTACAAATCCTGTTACACCTCTAGTATTTCTAACAATGTACCAAGATTCCTCTGTTACAATCATTTTTACTAATACATAACCTGGGAAAACTTTTTTTAAATTTGTTTTTCTCTTTCCATCCTTTATTTCAATTTGCTCTTCCATTGGAACAACAATATCAAAGAAAAAGTCTTCAAGTTCCCTATTTTTTATTGTTTTCTCTAAATCAGTTTTTACTTTATTTTCATATCCTGAATATGTATGTACTACATACCATTTTGGTTCTGTGTTTTCTTTTTGAGACATGCTTTAAGCCTCCTTACTATTGTGCATTTTCTACAGAAGATTCATCTTCAACTGCATTAACATCTATAGCATTCTCTAGTGAATCTTCAGTATTATTAACAGAGTTTTCTACAACTACTTTGTTTTTTATATTTGATTTCAATCTATTAATACCATTTTGATTTAATAAATCAAAAATTACATCTAACACAAATACAATCGCTGCTGTTATTAATACTATTACAATAACTGCTAAAGTTTTATTTGCTAATTGGCTTGGTGTTGGCCAAATTACTTTTTTTAATTCAGCTTTAAAATCTTTAAAAAAATGCTTTTTATTCTTTACATCTTTATTGTTTTTTGTATCTTTAGCCATTTTATATCCTCCTTAAAATAGCTCTTATTTTGTTTCTTTATGTACTGTCCTCTTTTTGCAGTATTTACAATATTTTGTAACTTCTAGTCTTTCTGTATTATTTCTTTTATTTTTACTTGTTGTATAATTTCTTCTTTTACATTCTGTACATTCTAGAGTTATACTTTCTCTTGGTCCTTTTGCAGCCATCTTTCAGCTCCACCTCCAACTTTGTTTTATGGGTTTTAACGATGCGTTTTTTAAGCTATGCTCCCAAGTTAGAAACATAGCTTATATAATTTATCATATTTTCTTATATTTGTCAACGTTTTTCCGGATTTTTTTATTATCTTTTCTTTTGTACAGAATATCCAAATTTTCCTACTTGTTTTCCAAGTTCAAAATATTTACCATTTGCATAAGCTACTAAATCGCATTTTGTAATATCAAATGCTCCTTTTTCATCAATATATTTTTCATCTGCATTAATTGATAAAACTTCTGCCATAAACATATGATGTGATCCTAGTTCCTTTATTTCTTTTACTTTACATTCAACAGATACTGGGCTTTCTTTTATAGCTGGACAATTTACAAAATTACATTTCTCCTTAGTTAACTTCATCATTTCAAATTTATTAACATCTCTTCCTGATTTTACTCCGACACCAATCTGTTGCATATGCTAAATCTTTACTTATCAAATTTATAACAAACTCTCCTGTTTCTTTAATTATATTATATGAATATCTTTCTGGTCTTACAGATATGTAACACATTGCTGGGTTCGTATTTAATATTCCTGTCCATGCTACTGTTATTATATTTGATTTTTCCATATTACCACATGAGACCATAACCGCTGGAATTGGGTATATAAAAGTACCTGGTTTCCACATTACTTTTGACATCTAATCACCCTTTCTTATATGATTATATATTACATTATTCAACTTTTCAATATTTATGATAAATGCAATTTTTTAGACGGACTTTTTTCTTGTTTTCTGAAAATTTCATTTATGAAAATGCAAGAAAAAAGTCCGTCTAAAAAATTGCATAAAAAAAACCTGGCGATGACCTATTTTTCCAGCAGGGTAACCCACAAGTATCTTCGGCACTGACAAGCTTAACTTCTGTGTTCGGAATGGGTACAGGTGTTTCCTCGCCGTAATTATCACCAGAAAATTATTAACTTTTT
>CANQIC010000032.1 GCA_947623865.1 uncultured Clostridia bacterium
ACGAATGAGCAAGGAAATAGAAGTTTTCGGTGTTAATTATGAAAGATTTTCTGTTGGCAGGAAATTGGATAAATTAGCAGGGAAATATCATATTAAATCTGTTTTGGAAATGCCGGCACATGGAGCCAAAGCAATGCCGTCAATTTATTCGTTAGGGTTTGCAAAGAAAGCAGACAGCATTACATTAGTGAACGGTGATTTTGGGTCTGCGGATGAATGGAAAAAAATCGGAGCGGATCAAAAACTGAAGTGGTTGTCGGAAGATGATTTGTGCCATACCTCTATAGCAAGTGAATCATATGATTTTGTCTGGAATTTCGCATATATACCAACATGCGAAGAACCAGACGCACTGATAGAAGAAATGAAGCGTATCAGTAAAAAATATATAGCCGTCTTTTCGGTTAATGCAGGAAATATTGGCTTCCCGATTCATAGGATGGTACATAAGAAAACAGGAATTCCGTGGACACATGGTGATATTAGATATAACAATAGGCATTTTATTAAGAAGAAACTAGAAGAACATGGGCTAAAGGTGATTGAAACGGGATTTGTGGATTGTCCCGTATGGCCGGATTCTCTTGGATTCAGAGATGTAAGGCTGCATCGTATGAATATTGATTTCTCACAGATGGATTGGGAAGCGCCTTATGTAGACATGTTGAAAAACAATAGCTTTCCGCTTTGGATGAAAGTAGTTTATGTGATAGAAAAGATACCATTCCCTAAATTTATAAAATCGATATATGCGCATATCAATTATACAATTGCGGAGAAACAGGTGTAAACACGATGTATAAGAATATGATATATGATGCAGGTGCGCTTGCTGAATAAAGAAGGGAGTCACCATGGAACTGCCGTTAGTTTCCTTGATTATACCGATGTACAATGCAGAGAAGTACATAGAGCAATGTATTTCCTGTATCAGATGTCAAACTTATCAGAATATAGAAATTGTTTTGATTGATGATGGTTCAACAGATTATACAGTAAAGTTGTGCAAACAATTGATCGTAGATTTACCTAATGTGAAGATGATTACGACAAAAAATCATGGAGCGTCAGCGGCAAGAAATACAGGTCTTGACTATGCTAGAGGTGAATACGTTATATTTGCTGATGTAGATGACTATTTTTATGAAGATTATATTGAATATCTGCTAAAACTAGTTCAAAAATATGAAGCAGATATTGCTGTTTGTAGATATGAGAAAAAACGTGATTTAGAGAAAATCAGGTCTCAGACAGAAGATAAAGAGATGATACTTTCTTTTTCTTCTATTGAAGCACTTGAAAATGTTTCCTACAGAAAAGAAATATCTGCTGGGCCCATTGCAAAATTAATAAGGAAAGAAGTTACAGAAAGTGTCCGGTTTCATGAAGAATCTGCATATTGGGAAGATTATTTGTATGTTTCAGAGATAATTAGAAACAGTGAGAAAATTGTTTACAGCAATAGTGTAAAGTATATCTATCTGCAGAATGGCGGAAGCGCTACCCATAGTAGGAACTGTGAAAAAAGAGTGCTGAGTTGGGAAATTCTAATGAAAAAGCTTTCACAATACATCCAGGACTATCCTGAAATACGGGAGAGTTTTCAAGCAAAAGCGTTGTCTGCTTCTATGGATACGCTGAAAGGAATATACCGAAGCGGATACGATGAAACGAAGATCAGGCAGGTTGTAAAAAAGTACACTTCCAGTGTGGTGAGGGACAAAAAGTGTACAAGGTTAAAAAGATTGTTAGCCTTTTTCACTGGCATAAATATTGATATGACAATTTGGGCAGGGAAGTTTGTGCTGTGCCTATTGTCTGCTGTTGGTTTGGAAATATAAAGGCGGAATGTGAGATGCCAATATTTTTTAAGGAGGGCATTGATGGAGGAAGTTAAAACGACCGCAAGAGATGCGGACTTGGATAGATTGCGCGGATTTGCTATGCTTTGGGTCATTTTGGTTCATGTGTTATATTGGACAGATCGGGGGGGGGGCGATAACTTTCTTGGTATTCTTAAGTCGTTTTGCTTGTTTGAGATGCCACTATTCTTTTTTGTATCAGGAGCAGGAAATGGGATGGGTCGGAAGTCTGGCTATTTTATCTTTCTTAAAAAACGATTTCGACGTATTTTGATACCGTATTGGGTTTATGCAGGTATTTGTGTCTTACTTATTTTTTTTTATGAAACATGTCGGCATAATTTGGATTGGAAACTTGGTTTTAGTGTGTTTTTTACATGGATGTTTCCGATTGGACATTGGGTTTCAGCATTGCCATATTTATCGTGGGCTTTGTGGTTTATTCCGGTGTATTTAGGTGTCATGGTCATTTTTCCCATGATGCAAAAATGTTATTTCTCAAAATACCGTTATATGGGGGCCGTCATTATTATTTTGATTTATTTTGTTACCCTTTTTTTCCCATACGAGAGAATACGGTCATTCGGGATTCGGCAGGTAGCATTTTATGCTATATGGACATATCTTGGATTGTTTTATTGTGATATTAAATTACTAGTGCAAACGGGCGAACAATGGCCTAAGAAGATGGGGATTTGTGTGATAGTAGGTATCTTTACGATAGCTATTTTGTGGAAACAGGGATACTCGCTTAATATGCAGATAAACAAATCATCGCAAAATATAATGTTTTTAGCGTTTGCTTTTACCGCAATGTCAGTATTTTTAATGGGGATGCCTATTTTGCTGAAAGTGTTTCATAAGATATCGGAAACACGTAGATTGGGTAAAATCTACAAGATATTTATGAAACGGAGCATGACGATTTATCTGTATCAATCACTTGTTTTTTTGATTGTTACGGGTGCATGGAACTGCTTGACATCGTTATTGCTTCCAAATGTCGGTGCATGGATGAGATTGATTCAAATAATTGTTTATTATAGTTTGATCTTGGTTGGGACAGCTATGATGGCGACTTTCTTAGGATGTATAGAAGAAAAAGTTGCTTGAACTGTTTGACATCAGTTGTTTATACGGAGGAAAACAAACATGAAAGTTATTGCTTATTATCTTCCACAATTTCATGAAATCCCGGAAAACAATGAATGGTGGGGAGAAGGATTTACAGAGTGGGTAAATGTAAAAAAAGCCTTGCCTTTGAAAACAGGTCAGAATCAGCCAAGAATTCCATTGAATGATAATTATTATAATTTGTCAGATGTAAATGTAATGCGATGGCAGGCAGAACTTGCTAAAAAGTATGGTATATATGGATTTTGTATATATCATTATTGGTTTAACGGGAAATTACTTTTACAAAAGCCTTTAGAAAACCTGTTAAATAATAGTGACATAGAAGTAAATTTTTGCTTATGTTGGGCGAATGAAAATTGGACTGATCAGTGGGTTTCTGGAACAAGTCAGAAGATGCTCATTGAACAGACATACGGTGGCGAACAGGAGTGGCGGGATCATTTCCAATACTTTCTTCCATATTTTAAAGATCAACGGTATATCAAAGAAAATAACAAACCTCTTTTGATAATTTACCGTCCTGATTTGATCGAAAATTTAGATGCTATGTTGAAAAAATGGAATGAATGGATACAAGAAGAAGGTTTTGACGGTATATGTTATGCTTATCAAAAATGTGATGGTAATATCTTCAATTATAAAAACGGGCGAGATAGAAGTTTTACATATCAAATAGAATATCAACCTAATAAAGCGATGGAATGGCAAAGAAGTAATGTAAAGAATACTTTGATCAAGTACAAGAGAAACATATTTCGAAAATTAAATAGTCTGTTTTCTACTCAAAAATTTAACACAATAGTATTAGATGTAAGGTTACATATTTGGGATTATGACAAAGCATGGGAATGCATTTTGAAGCATAAACCAGAATCGCCTAAATGTGTGCCAGGGGCTTTTGTTGACTGGGATAATACTCCGCGTAAACAGATGCGAGGATCATTTTATGAAGGTACATCACCCGAAAAATTCGAATATTATTTTGGGAAATTGCTTCAAAGAACAAAAGATGTATATAAGAAAGATATGATCTTTGTTTTTGCATGGAATGAATGGGCAGAAGGTGGGTATTTAGAACCGGATGAGAAGAACGGGTATGGGTATTTGGAAGCGATTAAAAATGCATTGAAAAAAAATAATGAATTGCCATGAAATATGAAAGATTATTATAAAAAATATAAGAATAGTTTTAGAAAGTGAGAAAGTATGAACGGTACAAAATTGAAAATTCTTTTTATTTCTCACGAATTTTCAGTAGGGGGATCTACGATGTCCCTGCTTAGCTTAGTACAAGGAATAAAACGATGTAATGAATACAATGATATAGAAGTAGGTATTCTGATTCCATATAAAAGGCACAGCGGGGCAAAATCACTATTTTGCAAAAACAATATTAATTGTAGGCAAATGTGGTATCGACGGGATTGTAAAAAAGTAGCAGAGAAATATTCTTTAAAAGATTGTATTTTTGATATATTAAACATTATCGCGATATTTAGAATTTATTTTTATATAAAACGAGAAGGGTATAATATTGTCTGTTCCAATTCGACGGCAGTAGATGTTGGAGCAAGGGCTGCAAAATTGGCGGGAATTCGACATGTGTATTATGTGAGAGAATTTATGGAATTGGATCATGCAATTGAATATCGCAATAAAGAACGTATGAAAAAGTTACTTGAGAATTCTGCATGTGTGATATTTATTTCTAAAGCGATAGAACAATATTATATGGCAAAGTATCAACTGAAGTGCACGGCGCAATTCTATAATGGGTTTATTACACAAGAATATTATGCAGAACATGAGATTTTAAATAGAAAAAAAATATTCTTGATACAAGTGGGCACTTTTCAAGATGGGAAAGGTACTATTAATACAATACAATTACTGCATCACTTGAATGAAAGCGACTTTACTGATTGGGAAATGGAATTTGTTGGTGAAGGTCGAAAAGATTATTTGAATGAAATGCAAAATCTTATTACAAAGTATCATTTGGAGCAAAAAATTACTGTCAATGGATTTTGCACTAATATAAAAGAGAAACTACTAAAAAAGGATATTTTGATTATGAATTCTAAAGCCGAAGGTTTTGGAAGAGTTACAGTGGAAGGAATGTTGACAGGTTGTTTGGTTCTCGGTAAGAATTCGGGCGGCACAAAAGAAATTATAACGGATAAAGTGAATGGGGTGTTGTTTGAAAGCGAAAAAGATTTTGTTGATGCAATAGAAAAGGTCAATGATGACCGTGATACATATAGAAGGATAGCTAAATCAGGACAAGAATACGCAGATAAACAATTTAATTATACGAATACAGCGCAGAATTTTATGAAGGTTCTACATGAGCAATTTATATAAAATATTCGGGAGGAAAAATGCAATGCAGTTAAGAAGACTTAAAAGAAATATGGTTCATGTAATTAAAAGGATTTTAGCTTTTATGCCGATGCTTCCAAAAAAATATTACTGTACGGTATGCGGAAGTAATGTCACCTATTTTTTGCCGTATGGCGTAAAAACAGAAGTGTTTGCAGAAAAAGAAATTATTGGTGGCGGCTATCGCAAAAATGTTCGCTGCCCAATATGTGGTGCGAATGATCGTATGAGGTTTTTGGATTATATTTTATGTAAAAAGACGGACATATATTCTAATCCGAAGAATCGTATTCTTCATTTTGCACCAGAAAAATGTATAGAAACAAAGATAAGAAATGTGCAAAACAGGGGGGGGGCGGGCAGATTCAGGATATATTACTGGAGATATCAATCCGAATGCAGCAGAAAAAATTGTGGATGTGACGAACATATGCTTTTCGGATCATATCTTTGATTATGTTATTATCAATCATGTATTGGAGCATATTTTAGATGAGAAGAGAGCAATGCAGGAAATAAAACGGGTTTTAAAAACAAATGGGAAATGCATTTTTTCTATGCCGATTTGTGAGAATGAAGATACCTATGAGTCCGAGACCGTGATTACTGAAGAAGACCGTTTAAAAAAATATGGACAGAAAGATCATGTGAGATTATATGGCAGAGATGTAAAGGTGCATATGGAACAATATGGTTATCATATCAAAGAATACAAATCAGATGAATTGCTGACAGAAAACGAAATAAAGAATATGCGAGTCATTAAGGGAGATAGAATTTTTGTGGCGGAAAGTATGGGGAATTGAGATGAAGGATACGGCAGAAAATGGCTTACGAAAAATATCATCGAATCATGCTGCTAAGAATTTTATGAGTTATTTTTTTGAAAAATCATGATATGAACCATAAAGGAGAGTTTATGAATATAAAATATGAAAAAACGAAATTATTCATATGCATGGCTGCGGTGATGTTATTGTATACCTTTACATCAATTCAAGGATATCCATTACATACTTCTACGGATGAACTTGGCGTAATGGCGGGAGCAGCGCACTTGGCCGGTTTGGACTGGAGTGGTGTGATAAGCCAAAGCGGTTATTATGGCTTTGGTTGGAGCAGCTTGTTTTTCTGGCTTTTCAAAATCACAGATAATCCCATAGTAATATACAGAATTATGATTATAGCCAATATATTCGTTCGTTTATGGATTATTCCCATTGCTTTTTATATAGGCAAGGAATATCTCCATATAACAAATACGAAAGTATTGTATTTGAGCGCAGTGCTGATGATCTTTATAAACTGCAAAACAGTGAGTACAGCTAACAATGAGTCTATATATGAACTACTGATTTGGATTCTTATGCTGCTCTTATGTAAAATTCAGTATCATTATGACAATGCAAAAAAAAGAATGTTATATATTGCATTGACATATCTGACGGCCTTGTACGCGTTATCGATACATACGCGGGCGTTAACAATATTTATTGCAGTTACCATAGTGCTTGTAGGATATAGTTTTATTAAGAAAAACTGGAAACTTGTGTTGACTATCATTGCTGCCGCATTGGTAGTGTATGTGATTGCCAAAATTTTAGTTACGCAATATCAAGCACAAGTGTATGGAACGAACGAGCATCTGCGCAATGCTGAGGTGCAGATCAGTTCCCGCCTTCCTATGTTGATTTCAAATCTTAAAACATGGGAGGTATGGTTGCATGTAATGATTGGCATGTCAGGGGCGGAAAATATTATATCCGGTGGTATTTTTATTGTATGTGCCACTGCTTTGATCTTTTATATTAAAAAAGTGGCATGTGGACAAATTCAAATGAATCCGACAATAAACATTATTCTGGTAGTTTCCATACTTTGTATCGGCGCAACGGTAATGGCTTTTTGTGTAATGGACGGTGCTTTCGTCGAAAATATGGTGTCAGTCTGGAAAGAACAAGGGATGGAGAGAAGTTACTCATATAAAGGTCTGACCTATATAAGATATTGGAATGTATATCTACCGCCGGTGATTTTGTGCGTGACAGCTATGTTGGAGCAAATGGAATATGAAAAAATATTTAATGATGCAACTCTGATTTCTGTCGGATTATATATGGGATTTGTATGTTGTATAGTTCCGTTGATTCAGGAAAATGGAGCAGCATTTACTCCATTGCAGGGTATCGGGGGGTATAGATTTGGAGATTCGGTCAACAAAAATGACTATTATGTATGCATTCTGTACTCGATATTTATTTTGTTATTAGTTTATCTGCTGATTCATACGAGATTTCGGCAATTCTATTTATTGCCGATTATTATGCTTACGGTGTTTAGTTTGGTTCGAGAAACTTGTGAGTTTGATGTGCCTGTTAAAGAGGCGATGTCGTCAAAAATTACAGCCTCTTATTATGAAAAGTGCGGACTAGAAAAAAGAGGAACAGACATCGGGCAGATATATTTATATGATACTCCAAATGAGGATGGAAATTGGCAGATTTATTCGGTTGCACAGTTCTATTTTAACCGATATACATTGCATATTGGGTTGCCGGAAAAAATGGAAGATCAGGATATTATTATATCGTCGATTAAAATTGAGGAGATAGAGAAACGCTATGAAGATATCATATGCTATGAATTAGATGAGAATGAATACTGGTATACGCGCATGCGGATCGAATAGTGAGAGGCACTTTGGAAAAGTACTAAAAGAATATACCAGAGTCAGGGAGAAATCGGGATATGTCTTATATAAATAAATACCTTCGTAATTTTAAACCGTATAAACTTGCATCACATAAAATCTGGACAGTAAAACCGGAAGAACGTGAACGGATTTTGAAGCTTGATTGGAATGAAGCGACGGTTCCGCCATCTCCGCATGTGGGGGAGCGATTGAAAAACCTGGTTGCAAATGGTAATTTTTATAATTTATATCCATCAACTTATAATCAAGAAATTGCAAGCCTTTTGGCTGAATATACACAGATGCCACAAGAGAATATACAATACTTTGCGAGTTCAGATAGTTTGCATGAATATATTGCAAAATTATATATTACTGTTTCAGATCCAATTTTATTATTAGGCCCTACATATGATAATTTCCGCCTGACTGCAGAAGTTTGTGGAGCAAGGATTTATTACCATACAATAGATAAAAATTTTGAATTTGACAAAGCTGCCTTCAAGGAAGACATACGAAGGATTGAACCGTCGTTGGTATATATTTGCAATCCTAATAATCCGACGGGAACACAGCATACAGCAGGGTACATCAGGGAACTTTTGAATGAGTTTTCACAAACGTTATTTTTAATTGATGAAGCATATGAAGAATTTACCGGAATATCTGTAAAAGATGAAGTGTTAACGCATGAAAACCTGTTGATTTCTAGAACTATGTCTAAGGCGTTTGCGTTGGCTAATTTTCGTTTTGGATATTTGATAGCATCTAAAAAAAATATTGCATATATTTCAAGTATTCGGAATCCCAAAAATATTACTACTTTCGCACAGGAAGCGGCGATAGGCGCATTGGAAGATGTAGCATATATGAAAGAATATGTTGCGGAAGTTCTTCGAGCAAAAGAATTGTTTATAAGGGAAATGAATAAATTATCGGATTTTTTGGAATGCATTTATGGTGGAGGAAATTTTGTTTTATTGGTGCTTAATGGTGCAGAGAATAAACAGGCCTTGATACAGTGGCTTGCGGATCAAAATATTTATGTTAGAGATGTGGAACAAACAAAGTATCTGACAGAGAATTGTATAAGAGTTACAATTGGTACGCGAGAACAAATGGAACGAGTAGCGGACAGTATAAGTGATTTCTTTGGAGAAAAAAAGGATGATTAAATTGGCTGTAATAGATTTTTGCGAAACGGTAGCAAGTTTTCAAACGTTGGATCCCTTTTTGGAAGGTATCCTAAAAAAGGAAAGACCCGTGGCATATCGGATATTAAGTAATAAGTTGCTTGTGTATATATTAAATATGTGTAATCGGATTCTTTTTAAACTTGGATATGTTTATATCTTGCGAAAAAGGTGGATGGTTCGTGCATTAAAAAATATTTCCGTAGAAAAACTGGAAAAATATGGGGAAAAATATTATATCGAACGAGTAAAACCTCATCTAATACCAGATACAATACATCTGATTAAACAGTTCCAAACGGACGGATATAAAACAGTAATTGTCAGTGGGGGATCTGATTTTTACATACGATATTTTGCGAAAGAGTATGGCATAGATGATGTCGTGAGTGCGGATATTGAAGTTCAAAATGGAAGGTGTACAGGCAGGCTGTTGAAAGAGTGCCTTATGAAAGAAAAGGTTTCCATGTTGTATCAATGGATTCAGGATAATAGTTTGATCGTTTCGGAAAAAGTTGGAGTTACAGACAGTATGTCGGATTTGCCGCTTCTCAATGAATGTGATCGAAAAATTATTATTTCACACAAATATCATAAAGAATGGGTTACAAAAGAAATGGAGGAAATTATATGGGAATAAGGAAAGTACTGGAACATAATTTTTATATTTATAAAATATACTGCATTCTGCGCTATGAACTGCCAGCAAGGCTGCTCGGAGAAAAATATGATATTGCTGAAATTAAAAGAAAGTATAAAAAAGTTTTTGGTAAAGAAATTAATCTGAACAATCCCCAGACCCTTAATGAGAAGCTGCATTGGCTTATGCTGAATGATCGCGAAGATTTTCAAACGATAGTTGCAGATAAATATCGAGCAAGAGAATATTGGAGGCAATTTGGAGAAGACGGACTGATTCCGTTACTATATATGACATATAACTGGCGAGATATAAAACCAGAGAATATGCCTGAAGGGCCGTGCATTGTTAAATTTAATTCTGGAAGTGGCAGTTATGAAATTATCAGAGATAAAAATGTGGTTAACTATAAAAAATTGAGAAACAAATGTCGTATATGGATGGCGTTAAATTTTTATTATCGCTCACAAGAGTGGCAGTATAAAAATATCAAACACTGCATTATTATAGAAAAGCTTCTGCTTGATAAAAATGGACACATTCCGAATGATTATAAACTTCATTATATTAACGGAGAATTACAGTTCATATATTGTTCTATTGACCGAGAAGGAGAAAATTATCGTAGTATTTATTCGCCTGATTGGAAAAGAATAAACATGGAGTGGGTTGCTCCTAAAGATCATAAGGGAGAAAGTTATGGAAAAGATATTTTACCGCCTCCGACACTTGAAAGAATGAAAGAGATTGGGAGTGAAATTGCCAAAAACTATAAATATGTCAGGGTAGATTTCTATGATGTAGATGGCAAATTGTATTATGGAGAGATTACGCTTCATCATGGGGGCGGCTTGGACACGTTTGAACCTGAAAAATGGGATCTGGAATATGGTAAAAAACTGAAATTGAGTTAATAGGTATTTTGTGAAAAAATTTCTTATAAATGAAAAGCCTAATCCCCAAGCTATGCTAGAGAGAGCAGGGAAGTTGGAAATAGTGAGGATATCAATGAAAATTCTCCTATTCTACAATAAAATTGGTGCTGCAAGCCAAATTTCAAGTGCTAGAGGGTGCAAATATGAATCACAATTTGGAATATTCGATTGCTGTGACCGTATATAATGATGAAAAAAAAATATTACAGTTTTTAGATAATATTTACAATCAAACATATAAACCGACGGAAATTATTGTTGTTGATGGCGGATCGTGCGATAATACTTGTAATATTATAAAAGAATATGATAGTACTATTAAGTTAATTGAAGGAAATCGTTACACTATTTCGCAAGGATTAAATCGTGCAATTCAAGAAGCAACAAATAAGTGGGTGGGAATTGCAATGACAGGCAATCAATATAACGAATGCTTTTTTGAGGTATTAATACAAGCAATAGAAGAAAAGAATTTAGACGTAGATGGTGCTTATGGGTTGGTTAGGGGGAAAGGTGACACATGGTTCGGGAAATTGTATGCAAAAGAAATGATGAAAGAAGATTGCGGAATACCAACCAATCATGGAGTTCTAATTAACAAAGATGTTTTTGAAGAAACTGGTGGTTTTTGTGAAGATTGGGTTTATGCTGGAGAAGATGCAGAATACTATAGACGATTATATGAAACTGGGAAGAAATTTTATTGTGAAAAAAAGGCTGTTGTAGTATGGGATGCACCGCAAAACTATCAAGAATATTTTAGACAAACATATTGGTATACGATAGGAGAAATGCAAATGCTAAGTAATGGGCAAATACTGGTATTTTACGGGAAGAAAAATATAATATTTTTTCTCTTAAATTTACTTGCGGTACTATCTGTTTTTATGAATAGTTCTATGATAATTAAAGGAATTTTATTATTACTTGTTGCTGTGGGAGATATACGGTTATTATTCCATAGCTGGAGTAGACTTATAGCATGGTATATTACAATGTTTACTAGAATGATATGTTTGATGAGCAATATTAAATATTTGAAAAGAAAAAATAAAATAGATGAAAGATACATAATCAGAAAGGTACTCAGGTAACAGTTTGATAAATGGTATGACTTAGACAACCTGAAATAAAAAAGAATATTGATTATATAATCATTTAAGCCGGTTGGAAAGGAAACAGAATGAAATATCTTACTTATAATAAGCTTAAAATGATTGTTCCAATCAGGAATTTATATAAAATAAGTGATGCTATATAGTCGCTTTGATGAAGATGGAGGTAATTATGCAATACTTAATCCTTGGCGCAGGTCCAGCCGGCTTATCATTTGCCAATCGTTTACAGCAGCTTGGTGAAACTTCATTTTTAATATTGGAAAGAGAAAATACCGCAGGCGGTTTGTGCCGTTCTGTCGATGTTGATGATGCACCTTTTGATATAGGCGGCGGACATTTCCTTGATGTAAAACGACCTGCTGTAAATAGTTTCCTGTTTGGCTTCATGCCTATAGAAGAATGGGATTTATATGAACGCAACAGCCAGATATCCATAAGCGGAAATATGATTAATAGCCCGATTGAAGCAAATATCTGGCAGATGGATTTAGAAAATCAAATAGAATATTTAAAAGCTATTGCAATAGCCGGCTGCAATCTGGGCGAAGAAATGCCGTCACGCTTTATAGACTGGATATACTGGAAACTTGGCAGGAAAATTGCTGAAGATTATATGCTTCCATATAATCGAAAGATGTTTGCAGATGAACTGGACGAACTTGGTACATATTGGCTGGACAAACTACCTAATGTCAGTTTTGATGAAACCCTAATGAGTTGCTTGACACATAAGGCATATGGTACACAGCCGGGGCATGCGCAGTTCTATTATCCGAAAAAATACGGTTATGGAGAATTGTGGTTAAGGATGGCTGAAGAACTGCGGGAACATATCGCATACAATCAAAAAGTTTGTGGTATAGATTTCACCACAAAAACGGTAAAAACTAAAGATGACGAAAAATACCAGTTCGATATCTTGGTCACTACTATACCATGGAATGAATTTACACAGCTTGCAGGCATGCCGGATGATATAAAGAACAGCATCAGGAGCCTTAAGCACAGTTCAATTGAAACGCGCTATTTTCCTGAGAATTTGAATACGGATGCTCAGTGGATATATTATCCTGATAGTATGTTGCCATATCATAGGATTCTTGCCCGGCATAATTTCTGCCATGACAGCAAGGGCTATTGGACTGAAACCCGGACAGAGCGGACAAGCATGTTTGATAATACAACTAAACCTATATTCACATACATTAACGAATATGCCTATCCGCTAAATACGGTTGGTAAACCGCAAATAATGAATAAGCTTTTGAAATGGTGTTCAGAGCACGGGGTATACGGACTGGGCAGATGGGGGGAGCATCAACATTATAATTCCGACGTTACGGTAGAACTTGCATTAAATATGGCGGACAGACTATACTCCACCAAATAAGAGGTTTTATATGACGTTAAAAAAAGCAGCATTAATTAATACGGCATCAAAATATGCTGTTATTATTATGAATATAGGGTTTACAGCTATACTGGCGCGGATTCTTACTCCTGATGATTATGGAATCATAGCGGTATTGACCATATTTACCACATTGTTTTCGCGTATTTCTGATATGGGTTTTGGAACGGCTGTCATTCAGTTCCGTGACTTGCAAAAGAGTGATGTTGACGATATCTTTTCTTTTACTGGCTTTATAGCGATAGGCCTTGCGATGCTATTTGCTTTATTGGGATTTCCGATTGCTGCTTTCTATGCTAATGAGGTGTATAGACCGTTGTGTATTTTGCTGGCGGTGTCTGTATATTTTAATTGTTTGAATATGGTTCCCAATTCGGTATTGTTGAGAGACAAAAAGTTTTTGATAGTTGCTATTCGTACTGTAGTAGTAAATATGATTGGTTATGTATTCGCAATTGTCTGTGCCCTTATAGGATGGAAATATTATTCATTGGCAATTCAATCAGTAGTTGCCTCGGTTTTAAATTATGTATGGAATAATCATACGGCCCGCTTAAAACTAAGTTTTCATATTCATTTTAATCCAATAAAGCGCGTATGGGATTATGGTATGTTTCAATTTGCCTTTAGTTGGATTAATTACTTTGAAGGAAATTTAGATTCCATATTGATTGGAGGCGTTATGGGAAGCAGATCGCTTGCCTACTATGACAAGGGATATAAATTGACTGGCTATCCTCTGAGCAGCATTGCCGGTATTATAACACCGGTTCTTCATCCGATTTTAAAAGACTATCAGAATGATAAAAAATATTTGTTCGGCAGATATATGGAAATTCAACAGATTTTGTCAGTTATAGCGCTTCCTATAGTGCCTGTTTTGCTGTGCGCAGGGAAGGAGATTATTGCAATCATTTATGGGAACCAATGGGAAAATACGGTGGTTGCTTTTCAGATTTTGTGCCTTTCAGTATATCCGCGAATGATGATGTCGACGACAGGGGCAGTATATTGCAGCGCCGGCAGTACGAAGATGTTGTTTGTGGCAGGTTTTATTAATGCAGCAGTTACCTGCGCAGGTATTACAGCGGGGGTTTTGTTCGGATCGATAGAAGCCGTTGCAATAGGAGTAGCTATTGCTTCATGGTTCAATATGATTGTGACATTTTCTATCTTAATTGGACAAGTTTTTAAAGAATCCGTATTACATTATTTTGGACAACTTTCAAAAGATATTGCAGTTATGCTTATTACCTGCGTGATTGTATATTGTTTTGGAATTAATGTAAAATTTCCAAATGTTCTTCTTTCATTACTTGCCAAAACATGTATTGTAGCTGTGATTTATATAGGGTACCTGGCGTTAAGCGGCAAGTTTGAATTGTTGAAAAGAATGATTAAGAAAAATTAGAAAAAAGTATTGACAGATATAAAGGGCGAAAATATGCTGAACAGACAGACAGACAGACAGACAGACAGACAGACAGACAGACAGACAGACAGACAGACAGACAGACAGACAGACAG
>CANQIC010000033.1 GCA_947623865.1 uncultured Clostridia bacterium
GAATGATTAATTATGCAATTTAATTATAAAGATTAAATTTTTATATATTTTTGTTTCACATCATTGACACAACAACAAAACAAGGAAATAAATTAAAAGGAATATATTTACAGAATTTAAAAAATATAGTATAATATAGTTGGTATTTATATAAAAAGGAGGATTTTTAGTGAAAAAAAATATAAAAAATAAAAAAGAAAAGTTAATATCTATATCGATTATTAGTTTTATTTTATTATTAATAATATTTTTATCACTTGGAAATACTGTAAAAAGTTTAGATATTGTTGAACAAAATCAACCTAAAAAAATGGAAGAAACTTATTATTTATCAAAAATTAATGAGAATGAAGATATGTGTAAGTATCTATCTGATGTTGAATATACTAAAGAAAAATCATCAGTAGAGTGGGGAAGTATTACATTAGATAGTAATTTAGAAACGCAATATAACCACGGATTAATTACATTAATGGTAAATGGAAAGAAAACACACTTTTTAAAAGGTGTATCTGCCCATGCTACCTCAACACTAATATATGATATTAGTAAATATAATTATGAATATTTTTCTACATATGTTGGTGTAGATGAAAGCCGTGGGACTAATGGAAATGGTGTTAAATTTTCAATATATACATCAGTAGACGGAAAAGATTGGGATTTAAAAACAGATTTTAAAAAACAAGTACTAAAAGGTAATGATAATGCTTTATTTGAAGAAATAAATATTGAAGGTGCAAAATATTTAAAATTGTATTGTGATAATAATGGAAATAACGCATCAGACCATGCTGTTTATGCAAATGCAAAATTATATAAAGAAGGATATGAAGAAAAGCCAGCAGAAAATGTAGAATTCATTAAAACAATAGCAGAATATGACGAAATTTTAAAAAATGAAACTTTAGAACAACAACTAGAGGAAGATGAATTAACATTATTACAAAGAACTTTTGTAAATGAGGTAGGATACGATCTTTTACAAGCGATTGTAAATCAAAATGAAGATTATAAGCAAGCAGTAGAATGGTTAATGAACGATTTGGAAAATCTTCATTTATACATATTAGGTGGAGAACCTGATGGTGGAAGCTATTACAATTCAATAAAAGAACTATCTAGACTTTATAAAGAATTTAAAGATGATTTTGGAGACAAAACTCCAACAAATAATAAATGGTACCCAACTCTTACAAAAGGTGAAGTATATAAAAAAATGGCAATTTCACTTTCTTTAACACATTCAACAAAAGTTGGATATTGGGCTCAAATAGATCATCCAAGCAATAGATCAGATTCTGTAAATCGTTATAAAATTTATAAAAAATTATATGACGAAGGAAAATTTAAAGTATCTGAAAAACAAGATCAAACAGATTGGTATGAAGCACTAACAGTTGAAGAAATGCGTTATGTAATGAATAATATTACAGATGATGAAGAGCTTATATGGCTAAATGAATATACGCAAAAAAGAATAGATAAAAATCCAGGACAAGAAGAAAAATATTTACAACCACATACATATATAGCTTATGTATGGCCAGATTTTGAAAATCCAATTTTCCATGATCCTGATAGAAAGGAATATTGGGATAAACAATTTGAAGGAATATTTTCTGAATATAATGTAACATACAGCACTAAGGATGACCATGTATATAAAGCATGGATGAGTATGAGAAATGAATTTGGAACAGGAGCTGTTTGTGGTGGTATATCAAAATTAGGAACTCATATACGTGCGGCTCATGGTACACCAGCTTCAGTTATAAGCCAACCAGGTCATGCTGCAATTATTTATTACAGAAAAAATGAAGAAGGTAAAGGATATTGGACAATTGATAATGACGTTTCAGGATGGGCTCAATCAGGAAAAACAGAAAGATTAAGTATCAGAATGCCACTAGGTTGGGGAAATGATACTTATGTAAACGGTTGGGCTGCAACTTATATCGTTTTAGCACAAGAAGCTATAAATGATAATACAAATTATGAAAAAGCTGAAGAGATTATTATGACAGCTAAATTGTATGAAGGAGATTTAAAAAAGCAAGAAAAATTATATAGAAAAGCATTAGAAGTACAAAATATCAATATAGATGCATGGTGGGGATTAATAAACACATATAAAGCTGATAGCACAAAAGGAGAAGAAGATTACTACGAATTAGCAAAAGATTTAGGAGAAGCATTAAAACCATTCCCACTACCAATGAAAAATTTATTGGATCAAATTGAAGAAAAAATCACAAGTGTAAAAGTTTCATTTAAATTTACACTTCTAGAATCAAAATTATTAAATGAAGGAAAAGAATATAATTCAACAGATATTGTATTACAACCAAATATCACAAGAACTGTAGCAACATATTTACTTGGGCAAACAGACACATCACTTGCTAGTTTCTCATTTGATGGAGTAGATGCAGGAAAGATAGTTTTATCAAGTCGTTATGATGGTACTGGAGTTCGTTGGGATTACAGCCTAGACGGAAAAAATCATTGGAAAGAAAAAGATTTCACAGCAGATGAAGAACATAAATTACAATTAAGTAAAGAAGAAATAGAAAGCATTACAGAAGAAAATGATATTTATGTGCATATAGTTGGAACAAATTATGATGATGAAAATATATTCAAAATAGATATTACAACTCAAACTATGCCAGACTTATATGCAAATGACTTAGAAAATCGTGTTATTGGTGTAACAACAAATATGGAATGGCGTATGAATGATAATGAAGAATGGACTTCATATGCTGAAAGTTCACCAAAACTTACTGGAAATGTAGATTTACAAGTTAGATTAATGCCATCAGGAACTTGTTTAAAGAGTGAAGCAAAAGTCTATAAATTTACTGAAGACAATCAACCAAAAACCAGAAAATATATACCAGTATCATTATTATCAATTGATTCTGTTTCTACAGAAGCAACTGCTCAAAAAAGATATGCTACTAATGCAATAGATGGTGACTATAATACAAATTGGCATTCTGATTGGTCTGGTAAAGATACAGAAAGATATATAGTAATAAAAATAGATAGACCAGTTTACTTATCTGCTGTAGAATTTGTGCCATCAGGTGGTGGAAATGGTAAAATTCTAGAAGGAACAATTTATGGAAGTACAGACGGAAAGACTTGGGAGGTATTAACTAAAAAGACTGATATAAAAAATGATGAGACTGTAAAGAACTTTGAAATTGAAAATCCAAAAAAAATTACATATGTAAAAATTGAAGCTAATAAAGCATCAAATGGAAATTGGTTTACTGCTAGAATGTTTAACTTATTCCAAGACATAACAAATAACCCTGAACCTACAGCAAATATAGCATATAGTGAAAAAGAGCCAACTAAAAATTATGTAACGGCAAGACTTGTAAACCCAAGTACAGATATCACTATAACAAACAATAATGGAAGTGACACACATTTATTCACAGAAAATGGAGAATTTACATTTGAATTTAAAGATAATGAAAGTGGGCTTAAAGGTTCAGCAACAGCAAAAGTAGATTGGATTGATAAAGATGTTCCAACGGCTGATGTAGATTACAAACTAGATGGAGATAAAAAATTATTTATTATATTAGATAATATAAGTGAAGATGTATATTTACTAGATAAAGATAATAATAAAGTAAATTATATAGAAGTTAAAGATAAAAAAGTATCAAGAATTTCATATTTAGATTCATCAGGTAATCCATACAAAATAGTTGAATTAGATGCTGATGGAAATACAACAAAAATAACATATACTAATACAACGGGGAAAGCTTCAAATGTAGCAACATATGTAACAACAATGGAAGATGGAAAAGTAGTTAAAGAAGAATATTTAGATTCAGAAGGAAATCCTGTAACAATAAAAGACGAAGAAAAAGAAGCATTTTCAAAATTACAACAAGTAAAAACAAATCCATTAGAATATACTTTTGAAAATAGTGGAAACTATGAATTCAAACTTCTAGATAAAGCAAGTAATATTGCATATAAAACTATAAAAGTTGATTATTTAGAAAACAACAATATCATGGTTAGTGATGTATTTTATAATATTACAAAATTAACAAATAAAGATGTTGTAGCTACTATTAACCCATACATGATAAATGAAGAAGGTAAAAAATTGGATGTAACAGTTACAAATGCTTCTAATAAAAAACATAAATTCACAGAAAATGGAGAATTTTCATTTAAATATAAAGATGCTTCAGATATTGAAAATATAGAAGTAAAAGAACATAAAGCAAAAGTAGACTGGATAGACAAAGTCGCTCCAACAGCAACAATAGAATACAGTACACAAGAACCAACAGATGGATTAGTAACAGCACATCTAACAGGTGAAAGTGAAGAAATTGTAATTACTAATAATAATACAAGTAGAAAATATACATTTCATAAAAATGGCGACTTCTCATTTGAATTTGAAGATGCAGCTGGAAATATAGGAAAGGCAATAGCAGAAGTGGACTGGATCAAACAAGAGCAGGATGAATATGTATTAGGAGATGCAAATCTAGATGGTAAAATAACAGCAACAGATCTTCTATTAGTAAAAAGACATTTAGTAGCAGGTAAAAAACAAGAATGGATTTTAAAAGAAAATAAATTTAATGCAGGAGATATTAATAAAGATAATAAAATAACAGCAACAGATTTATTATTAATAAAAAGACTAGTATTAAAGAAAATGGATGCACAGTAATATTTTTTGAAGGAATAATATTAAATAATATAAATTAAGGGGAAAAGGATATGAAAAATAGTATAAATGTTAAAAACACAATTTGTATAATAATAATTGCAATATTGTTAATACTTACAACAAATGTATATGCAGCAAATGATAGTTTCAAAACAACTTTGAGTGTAGATAATTCTCAAGCAAAAAGAGGAGAAAGTATTAAAGTTACCATTGCATTAAAAGATATTGCAATTGAGAGTGGAGAAAAAGGAATTGGTGCTTATACTGCCAAATTAGATTTTGATTCTTCTGTTTTAGAATATGTATCAACAAACGGTACAGATAAATGGGAAGCTCCAATTTATCAAGAGACCCGAATTGCAGGAAATACAATTGATGGTGAAGTTATAAAGACAGCACAAAATATAGCAACTATTACTTTTAAAGTAAAAGAAAATGCTAAATTAGGAGAGACAACTATTAAATTAACTAATTTCTCTGGTTCAACAGCCGGTTCTGATGTAGTTGCTAATGATAGCTCTGTTAAAATAACAGTAATAAATAAAGATGGTGGAAAAGGTAGTATAAGTGAGAACAGTAATACTCAAAACAAAAAAACTAGTAACAGTGTTAATAAGACTACTGTAGGTGATGTTAATAAAGAAAATATAAAACAAGGTGTATTTCCAAATACAGGATATACAAATATAATAATATTCGTATTAATTGGTATATGTGGTTTATTAGCAATAAGTTTATTGGTTAAAATTAAATTACTCAATAAAAAAAATAAAAGAAGTCTTTAAATAACAAACAACTAGAAGTTAGTAATAAGCAACTAATTTCTAGTTGTTTTTTTATATAAATAGCTAAAAAGTAGCGACAAAATATACCAAGGAGGTGCTATAGCAGCACCAATTGCATCACAAGTTCTTCGGAGAAGTGCTACCATATCTAGAAGTCAAAAAGCAAGAAACAGAAGAAGAGATGACAGAAAGCATAGAAATGCCAAATGTAACTGGAATTACAATTGAAGAAGCAAATAAAATGTTAAAAGAATTGGGATTAGAAGTTAATATAGATAATAAAACAGAAGAAATAAATAAAGAAGAAAATAAAGAAAAAATAGTAATTGAACAGTTACCTAAAAAAGGGATACAAGTAAATACTGGTACAAAAGTAACATTATATACAGAATAAATTTCCTTTATAGGAAAAAAATCGTTAAATTTACTATACAAAATACGAAATTAATTATATAATAAGTGTGTATAATTAAAAATAAGGAGCGAATAAATATGAATTTAAAAGCTGTATTAAATGGAATAGAGGGGTTAAAAGCAAAGGGAAATCTGGATATTGATATAAAAAGTATATCTCATGATTCTAGAAAAGTAAAAGATGGAGGAATGTTTGTTGCTATAAAAGGATTTGAAACAGACGGACATAAATACATAAAGAATGCTATAGAAAATGGAGCAAAAGTTATTGTAGTAGAACAAGGTGCATCTATAAGTAAAAGTGATATAACAGATGATGTAACAGTAATTATGGCACCAAATACAAGAATAACTCTTGCAAAGGCTGCATGTAACTTTTATAACAATCCATCTTCAAAATTTAATTTGATAGGAATAACAGGAACAAAAGGAAAGACAACAACAACATTTATGATAAAATCAATACTAGAAAAACATGGCCAAAAAGTAGGATTAATAGGAACAGTAAGTAATTATATAGGAGATAAAAACTTAGGTGAAAGTACAAGAACTACACCTGAAAGTTTAGAACTTCAAGAACTATTTAGCCAGATGGTAAAAGAAAAAGTAGATACAGTTATAATGGAAGTATCTTCTCAAAGTTTAAAGTTACATAGGGTAGATGGATGTAATTTTAATATAGGAGTATTTACTAACTTTTCAGAAGACCATATTAGTGATAAAGAACATCCAGATATGGAAGATTATTTCAATTCAAAATTAAAATTATTTGAAATGTGCAAAAAAGGTTTTATAAATGCAGATGATTTTCATGTTGCAAAGGTAAAGAAATTAGCAAAAGATTGTGATATTAAGACATATGGAATAGATAATGCAGCAGACTTATTAGCAAAAGATATAACAGTAACAAATTCAAGTGTAGATTTTAAAGTAAAAATAGGAACAAGGAACGAAAGAGTAAAAACTGGAATTCCAGGTAGATTTAGTGTATATAATTCTTTAGCAGCAATATCAATAGCTTCTAAATTTGGAGCTACTGCAGATGAAATAAAAGAAGCCCTATTAGAAGTGAAGGTTCCAGGAAGAAGTGAACTTGTACCAAATAAAAAAGAACTTACTATAATGATAGATTATGCTCATTCACCAGAAAGTCTTCAAAATATACTTTTAGCAGTTAAAAGTTATACAAGAGGAAGAGTAATTTCTGTATTTGGATGTGGTGGAGATAGAGATCATGGTAAAAGACCTCAAATGGGAGAAATATCGGGAAACATTGCAGATTTTACAGTCATAACTTCAGATAATCCAAGAACAGAAGATCCAGAAAAGATAGTTAAACAAATTGAAGAGGGAACTAGAAAAACAAAAGGAAAATATATTACTATTGTTGATAGAATAGAAGCTATAAAATATGCAATTGATATGGCTAATAAAAATGATATAATAGTTTTAGCTGGAAAAGGACATGAAACATATCAAGAAATAAATGGTGAAAAAAATCCTTTTGATGAAAGAAAAATAATCAAAAAGATAATAGGATAATAAACTAATTAATAATTAATAGTGAAGAGTGAATAATTAAGAGTACAAAATTCGCTTCACGAATTTTGAAGGGGGAAGCACACTTGTATTTCCAAACAAGGATATTATTTGTATCATTTATAGCTACAGTAATTATATCAATATTTATAATACCAATATTAAAGAGATTAAAGGTAGGGCAAATAGAAAGAGATGATGGTCCAGAATCGCATTTTAAAAAGCAAGGTACTCCAACAATGGGGGGAATTATAATAGCAATTGGAATTATAATAGGTACTATTGGTGGATATATATATTATTCATCAAGAGAACCAGAAGTTGCGAAAAATATTTTACCATTATTATTTATTACAATTGGATTTGGAGTAATAGGATTTATAGATGATTTTAAGAAACTCGTATTAAAAGATACTAAAGGTTTAAAGCCTGCATATAAAATGCTAGGATTATTAGTAATATCAGTTATATATACATTATATTTAACAAAGGGTATAAATTTAGGAACAGAGACATTTATACCTTTTGTTAAAAATTATGTTGCATTACCAATTAGTTTGTATATTCCATTTGTAATATTTGTTATGCTTGCAACTACTAATGCAGTCAATTTAACAGACGGTATAGATGGATTAAGTACTAGTGTATCTGCAATCATAACTACATGTCTTACAGTTATTGCGATAATACTAGATATAAAAGAGATTATTGTATTTGGAAGCATAATAGTTGGAGCATGTCTTGGATTTTTAATATTTAATTTAAATACAGCAAAAGTTTTTATGGGAGATACTGGATCATTACTTCTAGGTGGAGTAATATCTGCAATAGCATTATATTTAAAAATGCCACTTATTTTATTAGTGATTGCATTAATTCCAGTATTAGAAACTTTATCAGTTGTACTACAGGTTGCATATTTCAAAAAAACAGGTGGAAAAAGATTATTAAAAATGGCTCCACTACACCATCACTTTGAATTATCAGGATGGAAGGAAAATAAAGTAGTATCTGTATTTTGCATAATAACATTATTACTTTGTATAATAGCTTTATTTGCAATATGAAAGGAAGGATAATATGGCTCGAAAAAAGCAACTTGCCAAAGAAAAAGTAGTATATAAATCATTTGACTTTATATTATTTATAACAGTATTGTTGTTGCTAGCTTTAGGTATTATTATGGTATTATCAGCTAGTTCACCATCATCACTTGCTACTACTGGTAGCAGTTATACATATGTATTAAAACAATTATTGAGTGCTATGATTGGTATTGTTGCAATGATTATATTATCAAAAGTAGATTATAAAACTTATTCAAAATTTTATAAAATATCTTATATTGCATCAATTGTGATATTATTATTAGTTTTAGTACCAGGACTTGGAAGAACTGTTAATGGTGCAAGAAGATGGATTAATCTTCCTATAGTATCTTCATTTCAACCATCAGAGTTTACTAAAATAGGATTAATTATATTTTATGCAGTTTTTCTTACAAAACATAAAGATGAACTTAAAAATATATGGAAAGGTTTTTTAAAACCATTTTTAATTTTAGCTCCTGTGATTCTAGTTTTATTAGGAGTACAATCACATTTTAGTGCATCAGTTATTATAATTTTAGTTATATCTGTAATGATGATTGTTGCAGGTAGTAGGATTGCTCATTTTGTAACATTTGGAACAATTGGAGCAACTGGACTAATAGGAGGTATGTATATACTTGCAAAGCATTTCCAAATAGGTGGATTTAGATTAACTAGGGTAACAGCATTTTTAAATCCATGGGCAGATGCACAAGATTCTGGATGGCAAATAATACAAAGTTTATATGCAATAGGCTCAGGAGGACTTTTTGGAGTAGGACTTCGGAGATAGTAAACAAAAATACTTATACATATCAGAACCTCATAATGACTTTATATTTGCAGTTTTAGCAGAAGAATTGGGATTTATAGGATGCACGGCAGTTATATTATTATTTGCAATATTTATTTGGAGAGGAATTATTATAGCTATGAAAGCACCTGATATGTTTGGAAGTTTACTTGCCACAGGTATAACAGCTTTAATAGGACTTCAAGCAATAATTAATATAGCCGTTGTTACATCATCAATGCCAGTAACAGGTATGGCACTTCCATTCTTTAGTTATGGAGGAACTTCTCTTATAATTCTGCTTTGTGCAGTAGGAGTATTACTGAACATATCAAGGCAAAGCCAAAAAATATAAAAAATGGAGGAAACTATGAAAGTAATAATTGCAGCAGCACAAACGGGAGGACACATTAATCCAGGAATAGCAATTGCAAATAAAATAAAGAAAGAAAATAATAATGCTACAATAATGTTTATAGGAACAACTAGAGGTTTAGAAAATGATTTGGTTCCTAGAGCTGGATATGAATTAAGAACTATTGAAGCATATGGAATAAATAGAAAAATAAGTATTGAAAATATAAAAAATATGTTTAAAACTTTAAGAGGACTTAAAGAAGCAAAAAAAATAGTGAAAGAATTTAATCCAGATATAGTTATTGGAACTGGTGGATTTATATGTGGTCCTGTACTAATGGCTGCTAAAAAATGTAAAATACCTACTATAATACATGAAAGTAATGCATTTCCAGGAGTTGCAACTAAATTATTATCAAATAAAGTAAATACAGTATTAGTAGGATTTAATGATGCCGTAAAAAGGCTTCCTAATGCAAAAAAAATAATAGTTACAGGAACACCAACAAAAATAAAGAAGATAAATTTATCTAAGGAGCAAAAAGAAAAAATAATAGATGAAATTAAACTAAATAAAGAATTGCCAATTGTACTTGTATTTGGTGGAAGCCAAGGGGCAAAATCAATTAATTCTACTTTAATAGATATTATAAAGAATAAAACTAACAATAATTATCAAATAATATGGGCATCTGGACCAAAACAATACAATGTGATAAAAAATAGTTTAAAAGAATTAAAAATAGATATTAATAAAATTGAAAATGTTAAAATATTACCATATATATATAATATGGAAGAAATGATGAATTTAGCAGATATAATAATTTCAAGAAGTGGAGCGATGACAATAAATGAAATTGCAATTACAGGAAAACCAGCTATTTTTGTTCCATTTCCATTTGCAACAGAAAATCATCAAGAATATAATGCTAGGGTTCTTGTAAATATAGGTGCAGCTAAAATCATACTAGATAAAGATTTAAATGCCGATATTTTATCAACTACATTAAACGAAATGTTAAAAGATAAAAGTAAATTATTAAAAATGGGAGATAATGCAAAAAAAGTTGAAATTAAAGATGTTGAAGAAAAAATATATGAGGAAATAAAGGAATTAGTTAAATTGTAATTTGTTTTTGAGAAAATTTTATTTTATATTGTGTAGGGGTCGGTCTTGACCGACCCGAAAATACATGTTTTTATTGTGGGTCGGTCAAGACCGACCCCTACAACGTTTGCAATAATTTTCTTAAATAAACAACAATTTAATTAAGAAAGGAGACAAGCTATGAATATAGAAGAATTTGAAAAATCGATAGGGTATACATTTAAAGATAAACAGCTTTTAAAAACAGCATTAACGCATACTTCATATGCACATGAGAAAAAAATAGAAAGTAATGAGAAACTAGAATTTTTGGGGGATGCAATATTAGAGTTTATTGTGAGTGATTATCTATATAAAAATTATAAAAAATTAAAAGAAGGGGAAATGACTAAAGTTAGAGCAACAGTAGTTTGTGAGGAGAGTCTATATAAAATAGCAACAAAGCATAATTTTAGTGATTTTCTATATGTAGGAAAAAGCGAAGTAAAATGTAATCGGAAACAAAAAACCAGCGATACTTGCGGATAGTGTAGAGGCAGTAATTGCAGCAATTTATAAAGATTCTGGTTTAGAACAAGCAAAAAACTTTATTATAAATAATTTAAAAGAATATATAGAAATATCAAGTAAACATGTAGGACAAAAAGATTATAAAACAGTTTTACAAGAAAAACTCCAAGAAAAAGGAAATGTAAAAATAGAATATATATTAATAGATTCAAAAGGACCAGATCATGATAAAACATTTATAATTGAAGTAAGAAGTAATGGAAGAAGTTTAGCTTGTCGGAGAAGGAAAAACAAAAAAGGCAGCAGAAATGGAAGCAGCTAGACAAGCATTAACTAACAGACAGTAACGAACATAAAAACTGACATCAGTAATTCACAGTAGGGACATACCTTAATCTATGAGGAATGCCTATGACGGAGGTGCATCCCTATACCTTAAAGGAGAGGAATAAAATGAAAGAAAAAGAGCAATATATAATACCAATATTTGTACCACATTTAGGATGTCCTAATGATTGTACATTTTGTAATCAAAAAAGTATAAGTGGACAAACTAAGAAAATTACAAAAAGAGAAGTAAAACAAACAATAGAAAAATATTTAAAAAGTTTTAAAGAAGAAGACAGTTATAAAGAAGTAGCATTTTTTGGAGGAAGTTTTACAGGAATAGAAAAAGAGAAACAAGAAGAATTATTAGAAGTGGCATATGAGTATATAAAGAATAAAAAAATTAATTCAATAAGGGTGTCTACAAGGCCAGATTACATAGATAAAGATAAATTAAAACTCCTTAAAAAATATGGTGTAAAAACAATTGAATTGGGAGTACAATCTACAAACGATTATATTTTAAAGAGATGTAAAAGAGGACATACTTTTGAAGATGTAAAAAAAGCATCAAAGCTAATAAGAAGATATAGATTTGAGTTAGGCCATCAAATGATGATAGGACTTCCTGAAAGTACTAAACTTGATGAGTTAAATACAGCGAAGGATTTGGCGAAATTAAAACCTAAGATAATAAGGTTATATCCAGTACTAGTTATAAAAAATACTGAATTAGAAAAAGAATATAAAAATGGAGAATATGAACCACTTAGAGTAGAGCAAGCAGTTGAAAGATGTAAAGAGTTATATTATTTTTTTAATAGAAAAAAGATAACAGTAATAAGAATGGGGCTTCAAAGTACAGATTTAATATGTAGTCCAGAAAATGAAAAAAGTGAGGTTGTAGCTCGGGCCATATCATGAAGCTTTTGGACAGTTAGTAGAAGATAGCATTTGGTATGATTCCATATTAGAAAAAATAAAAAAGTTCAATGTTAAAGTAAAAGAAATAGAAATAAAAATAAATCCTGAAAATGTAAACAATGTAGTAGGACATAAAAAAGAAAATATAGACAAATTAAAAGATTTATATGATGTAGATGTAAAAATAAAACAAGATAAAGAAATAAAACTAGGAAAATTTGAAATAAATATTATCAAAACATATACAGACTTTTTAGATGAATAAAATTTAATTAAGCACCTATAATAAATATAGGTGTTTTATTGTGAAAAATAATTTTTTTACAATATTGTTATAGTTATCATTACTTTTGAGATTTGCTCATTTTATTTGCAAATTCAAATTGGTGAATAAAACCTATTTAATTCTCTCAATTTATATATAGGTTTTTATTAAAATATTCGTTGGAGCTATTTAAATTGCTCAAATAGAGGTTTTTATGAAATTCAAAACAAAAAGAAATATAATTAAACTAAGATATTTGATAATTCAATTTTTGCAAATAGCTGTAGGAACAGCTATTATAGCTATTTCAACTAGCTTATTTTTGCTTCCAAATCAGTTATCAGCAGGAGGATTTTCAGGAATAGCAACAATTACATATTATTTGTTTAATATCCCACTTCGGAACAATGGTATTATTATTAAATATTCCACTATTTATAATATCATTGTTAAAAAATGGGAAGCATTTTTTTATTAATGCAATATCAGGAACAATATTACTGTCTTTATTTATAGATATATTTGATAAATTTGAACCACTCACAAATGATAGGTTTTTAGGGTGTATATATGGAGGAATAATTGCAGGTATAGGAACAGCAATTATTTTAAAGGCAGGTGCTTCAACTGGAGGAACAGATCTTTTAACACAAATAATAAAAACATTTAGACCAACTATAAGAATAAGCATTTTACTTGCAATATTAGACACAACTATAGTAGCATTAAATGTTTTATTTTTTAAAGAATTAGAAATAGGACTTTATTCTGCAATCACAATATTCATAATGCAGAAGATGTTAGACATTTTTTTTGAAGGAATTAATTTTGCAAAAATTGTATATATTGTATCATCAAGATATGAAGATATAGCAAAGGAAATTAGTAATAGAATAAAAAGAGGAACCACTTCGCTATATGGAAAAGGGATGTATAAAAAAGAAGAAAGAAATATACTAATGTGTGTGGCATCAAGAAATGAAGTAAGAGAAATAAGAAAAATTGTAAATGAAATTGATAAAAAAGCATTTATAGTAATATCAAATGCAAGAGAAGTATTTGGAGAAGGATTTAAAGAAACTTGAATTTGAGTAATAGGTCCCATGCAACATATATTATTTTGCTAATATTCCACGTATTCATCTAATTTCTCGTTTAATTAGTTTACTATGAACAATAACTCTACCAGTACTAGATGTGTTACTACATGTTGATAAAGTAAGAATTTTATCATTAGTAGATAAGCTTACATTAAAATTATAAATGTTTCTAGACTTGAATTGTATTTAAAAAATCTTAGTATGACTTACAGCTAAACACAAGAATTCAGCTTGTGTTACTGTCAATGAAATTTGAAAATGTCCCAAAATTTTTTAAACATTAGCCCTAAAAATTTAGTTTTTTAGGGCTAAA
>CANQIC010000034.1 GCA_947623865.1 uncultured Clostridia bacterium
TCTGTTGCCTGTTTTGCTATATTAAATAATCCTCCATTTAATGCTACACTTATTGTTGCTCCTACTAATATTAACATCACTATTATTGTTATTATTAATGCTATTAAAGTGATTCCTTTATTTAAATTTGTTGCATTTTTTTCTCCTATTTTTTTCATTTGTGTTTCTCCTTCTTTTGCTAATTTTTTCATTTATGTTTATTATAAGTTATATACTTTAATTTTACAATATATTTCGCAATTTTTTTATATTGTATATTTATTAATTTACATATTTTATATTTTTGTTTCTTATATACATAAAAATAGGATTTTGGGGAACTATCCCTAAAATCCTATTTTTGATATTTTTATTATTTTGCTTATTTATATAAATATAATTGTGGGTTTTGAGGTGAGCCATTTACTCTTATTTCTAAGTGTAAATGTGGACCTGTTGAATTTCCTGTTGACCCTACTGCAGCTATTGCTTCTCCTGCTGAAACCTTTTCACCTGATGTTACATATAATTTGCTACAATGTCCATATACAGTAACAACTCCATTTCCATGTGATATTTTTACACAATTTCCTAATCCATAACTATCCCATCCTGAGAATATTACTGTTCCTCCTGCTGCTGCTGCGACTGGTGTTCCAGTTGATGTAGCTATATCTAATCCTTTATGATTTCCACTGCTTCTTACTCCAAATCTTGAAGTTATTATTCCAGAAACTGGTTTTATTAATCCTATTCCTAATACTTTTGAAGATGGTACAGCATTACTTATTATTCTTTCTCCACTATATGTTGAATATGCTGATGCAACAACAATTTTTGGCTTTTCATATAAAGCTGTTATAATTGATTCTGTATCTTTAAAATTTTTAAGTTCTGTTGAATGAATTTGAGTATATGCTAAATCATCTATATTTCTACTCTTCTTTTCTTTTAGCTTATTAATTATTTTTTCTGCTTCATCTTTTGTAGAAACATAATATTTTTCTTCTGATTTTTCAACTATTGCATAATACTCATAGTATGTTGTACCTGAATTTTTAATTTTCTCAAAAATCTCATCATCATTTGTTTTATTTTCCTTTTTTAATAAACACAATGAATATTCAGGCAAACTTTGTACATCTATAAAAGCAATATTTTCATTTCCATCCCCATATTCTATATATTCATTTATTCTTTTTTGTAATTTACTCTTATTTGTTGTATATCCTATAAATTCACCATTTAGAGTAACACTATACATAGGTCTATATACTAAAGATATTATACCTACTATAAGTACTGTTGCTATTATTATTAAAAATATAAATTTTAATGAACTTCTAATGTGAACAAATATACTCTTTATACTTTTTAAAATTTTAAACACTCCTATCTCAATTGTTTTATGCTCTTTTCTCAATGCCTTGTATATTTTACATCATCTTATATTTTTTGGCAATTTTTATAATCTTTGATTTATTGTTTTATTATTTTAGATACTCTTATATTCTCATTTATACTCTTTTTTTCTGCCAATTACTCTCTATTTTATTTTATATAGATATCGCTGTATGTATTGTTTCCGTAGGATAATATATATCTAAAGGCCGGATACAACCGGCCTTATTTTTTAGTTGTTTACTTCATTTTTTACTTTATCAATTTCTGATTGTGGTGCTTCAGTTGCTGGTGTGTAATATCCTTTTGTTTGTGCTACTTTAAACAATTCATATTGAAATGATTCATCATTATCCCTTATTTGCTGAATTGTTTGTCTAAGCTGCATATTTTCTGTTTCCGAAATAACTCCTTGATATGTTGAAAGCTCAGCTTTAACACTTTCTAATATATCGTTAACCATATATTTTTCTTCCATTCCATTTTCCTCCTAGTTTAAAAATGTTAATAATTTTTGTTTTGTATTTAATGCATCTTGTGCAGCCTTTGTAAACATTTGCTTTATTTGCGGATCTACGCATTGTGAGGCATATGTGTTTAATTTTTGGTATGAAGTATCATGTGCACCTATTAAATGTCTTAAATTTTGTAATTCTACTTGATTTAATGTTGCCATTTTTTAATCATCCTTTCGTACTTAATTAACATTAATCAAGTATATTATTTACACTTTTTTCAATTTTATACAATTATATTAATACTTTCTAAAATGCATAAAATTTGCATTAGAATTTTGAAAATTTAAATTTGAGATTAGAAATATCTCTTGAATGATGAAATATACTTAAGATATAAATATTATTAGAATCTAATTGATAAAAAATTCTATACGATTTATATATAATTTGTCTAATATTTTTTTCATCTATTTTTATTTGTCTTCCCATCTCAGGAAAATATTTTAACACTTGAATTCTTTTTATTATCTCATCTACTGTTTTATTTGCATAGTATATAGAATCTTTAGAAATATATTTTCTAATTGTTTTAAGTTCTTTTCTTGCTCTTTTTTGCATTTTTAAGTTCAATATAATCTTTGTCCACCAATTCATTAAAAACTTCTTCTAATGAATATGTATATCCTAGTTCTCTTTCTTTTTCTCCTATTAATATATCCATATATAATTGTTCATACATTGTTGTATTAGGATTAGATCTTAATTTTTTATCTTCTTCTAAAAGTTCTTCATAAGTCATCTTATTTAGGTATTCTTGATTTGTTTTTATTTTTAACATTTAACCATCTCCCTTTATATTTTATGCATTTTAGAATAAGCCGATAATACAATAAATGTAAATATTTGTCAATGCTTTTTTGACAAATATTTACATTTATTCTACACATTATCAATAATAGTAACTAGATAACTTCCAAATTAGCATATTTTGCCATTAATCTTTTATGTCCTACTTTTTCAAAATTAATATCTAACTTTAAGTCTTCTCCTTCTTGTTCGACTGAATTTATCACTCCTTCTCCAAATTTTTTATGATATACTGTAACTCCTGCTCTAAACTTACTTAAATCTACATTATTATCATCAGTTTTAGATTTGTTTAGTGAACTTAAAAAGCTTTCTGCAGTTCTAAATTCAAATTCAGGTTTTGATGGTGAAAATTTGTCTTTAAATGATTTAGTTTGATATTTTTTAACATTTCCATATTCCCATTCATATACAGTCTCTTTTTCTTCATATGTATTTTTATTTGTTTCTTCATATCCTTCTAGCAGATTTTTTGGTATTTCTTCTAAAAATCTAGAAATTTTATTACATGATGTTGAACCAAATATTGTTCTTTGTCTTGCATATGTTAAATATAAATAATCTTCTGCTCTTGTTAATCCAACATAACAAAGTCTTCTTTCTTCTTCTAATTCTCTTTGTTCTCCTATTGACTTGTAACTTGGAAATATTCCGATCTTCCATTCCTACTAAAAATACTACAGGAAACTCTAATCCTTTGGCACTATGAAGTGTCATTAATGTTACAGCTTCTTCATCTTCTTCTAATTCATCCACATCACTAGAAAGTGTAATACTTTCTAAAAATTCTGCTAATGTACTTTCAGCAGCTTCTTCTTCGAATTCCATTGCTACTGTTAAAAACTCCTCTAAGTTTTCTAATCTATTTTCTGCTTGTGTTGTGTCTTCTAACTCTAAACTCTTAGTATATCCACTTTTATTTAAAACTTCTTTTACTAATTCAGATATTTGTATTTCTTCTTTCTTATTTGATAATTCATCTATCATTTCTATAAATTCTCTAGAATTAGCAAATACTTTATTAAGCCCAAATTCATTTGCCTTTTTTATCACTTCATACATTGATATTCCGATTAATTACAGATATATTTTCTATTTTTTCTAAACTTGTTTTTCCTATTCCTCTTTTAGGTTCATTTATAATTCTTTGCAAACTTAAATTATCTGATGTGTTTTGAATTAATCTTAAATATGCAATTACATCTTTAATTTCTTTTCTCTCGTAAAACTTATGCCCACCAACAATTTTGTATGGTATTTGCTCTCTTACTAAAATTTCTTCTATACTACGTGATTGTGTATTCATTCTATATAGTATAGCAAAATCCGAATATTTATAATATTCTTCTCTTCTCAAATGTTCTATTTGTTCAGCTATATATGATGCCTCATCATATTCATTATCACATAAATGCACCTGTGGAAGTTTTCCGTCTTCTTTCTCAGTCCATAAACTTTTTTCATATTTTTTTGAATTATTCTTTATTATGGCATTTGCTGCATTTAAAATACTTTTTGTTGATCTGTAATTTTGTTCTAGTTTTATTATCTTTGTTCCTGGAAAATCTTTTTCAAAATTTAATATATTTGATATATCTGCTCCTCTAAATGAATATATTCCTTGGTCATTATCTCCCACTACAGTTATATTTCCATGTCTTGCACTAAGGAGTGTTATAAGAGTAAACTGTGATTTATTTGTATCTTGATATTCATCTACTAAAACATATTTGAATTTTTCCGAATAATATTCCAAAACGTCTGGATTTTCTGTTAGTATATCTATAGTGAAATTTATAATATCATCAAAATCTAAACTGTTATTTTGTTTTAATTTTTTTTGATATAAACTATATATTTCAGCTATTTTTTCTTTTCTATATTCCCCATTTGCTTTTGCTAAATACTCATCAGGTGATAGCATTTCGTTTTTGCTATTGCTTATTTCTGCTAAAACCCCTCTATCTGTGAATAATTTATCATCAATATTTAATTCTTTTAAGCATTGTTTTAACAATGTTCTTTGGTCAGATGTATCAAAAATTATAAATGAAGATTGATAGCCAATTCTATCTATATATCTTCTTAAAATCCTTACACAAATAGAATGAAATGTTCCTATCCACATTTCATTTGCAACATCTCCTAATAAATTTTCTATCCTTGTTTTCATTTCATTAGCTGCTTTATTTGTAAATGTAATAGCAAGAATTTGCCATGGTTTTATATCTTTTTCTCCTATTAAATATGCTATTTTATGTGTTAATACTTTGGTTTTCCCGAGAACCTGCTCCAGCAATTATTAAATTTGGTCCTTCTGTATTTATAACTGCTTCATATTGTTTATCATTTAATCCTTCTAATATGTCCATTTATTTTTCCTTCCTACGTAAATTGTTGTTTGTTTCATGTTCGGAAAATTCAGGACAGTCCCAAAAATCCCCAAAATTGGTGATTTTTAGGGATAGTCCCTAGAATTTCCTCACACAAATTACAATTTATTGTTTAAATTAAATCAATTATTTTATTTATACAATCTTCTATTTCTGCTACACATTTTCTATATACTTCTATACCATATCCCCATGGATCTTTAATATCAATATCATTTTTAGGATAACCCACATATTCTTTCATTGTATATATTTTTTCTTTTAATTCTGGATACATAGATATAACATTATTTTTATGACTACTTGTTGCACAGAGTATAATATCCATATCTTTTATGTTAGAATTTCTTATATTTGTTGCTCTATGAGATTTTAAGTCTATCCCATATTCTTTCATTACTTCTATTCCTTCATATGTTGGTACATCTCCATTCTCTGCATATACCCCACATGAATACACTTCAATATCTTTGTTTTCTTCTTTTACTCTCTTTTCAAGCATAGCATGTGCCATAGCACTTCTACATATATTGCCTGTGCATATAAACATTATTTTCATTTTATTTTTTCCTTTCTAAATTGTTGTTTGTTTCATGTTCGGAAAATTCAGGACAGTCCCAAAAATCCCCAAAATTGGTGATTTTTAGGGACAGTCCCTAGAATTTTCCTCACACAAATCACAATTTATACAATTCCCAATATTATCTTTTCTTTTTCTATTTTCATTTCAGATATTTTATATATATCTTTTATTTTTTCTACTGCTTCTTTTCCTTTTTGTTCATTATTTGCATGAACATATGCAAGTACATCACCTTTTTGTACTTTGTCTGATATTTTCTTATTTAAAATAATACCTACTGCTTTATCTATATCATCTTCTTTTTTTATTCTTCCTGCTCCTAGCATTACAGATACTTTCCCTATTTCTTCTGCATTTAATTCTTGTACATATCCATCTTCCTCAGCTATTACAGGCAATATATATTTTGCCTTTTCAAATTTTTCTGGGCATTTTATATATTCTATATCTCCACCTTGATTTTCTATAAGTTCTAAAAACTTATTATATGCTTTCCCATTTTCTATATTCTCTAAAATCATTTTTTTATTTTCTTCTAAATCATCATTTTTTCCAGATAGTTTTATAATATAACTTCCTATTGTCGTTATAATTTCTTTTATATCTTCTGGAACATTACCTTTCAAACATTCTACTACTTCAATTACTTCTAATATATTTCCTATAGCATATCCTACTGGTTCATTCATATTTGTAAGAACACAAATTGTTTCTCTTTCTGCCATTTTACCTATCTTCTTCATCATGTTAGAAAGTTTGGTTGCATCTTCTTTGTTTTTCATAAAAGCTCCACTTCCAACAGTCACATCTAATACTATTTTATTAGCCCCTGCTGCAATTTTTTTACTCATTATGCTTGATACAATTAATGGAATACTTTCAACACAATTAATCGTGTCTCTTAATGCATACATTTTTTTGTCTGCTGGAGCAAGGTTTGCTGTTTGTCCTATTAAACTTATTCCTATTTTTTTTACATTATTTATAAAGTCTCTTATATCTATTTGCGTTCTAAACCCTGGGATAGACTCTAGTTTATCAACTGTTCCACCTGTATAGCTAAGTCCTCTTCCACTCATTTTTGCAACTGGAATTCCAAGTGATGCAATAATTGGTAATAATATTAATGTTATTTTATCTCCCACACCACCTGTTGAGTGTTTATCTATAACATTATTAGATATCTCAGATAAATCTAAAACATCACCAGAACTTGCCATTTCTAATGTTAGATTAGTCGTTTCTTCTTCATTCATTCCATTAATATACATTGCCATTATTAATGCTGCTGCTTGATAATCTGTAATAGTTCCATCTGTATATTTAGATACAAAATAGCTTATTTCTTCTTTGCTTAATTCTTTGCTATCTCTTTTTTTACCTATTATTTCTTGAATATTCATGTAGTATCTCTCCTTTATTTGAATATATTTCTTTTGTTTGAGTGGAATTCGGTCATCCTTTCTTATAGTTTGAGGCATGTCTCTCGTTTTAAGTAAAATTTTTTGTAAATGTTTTTCTGTGCAAGTTACATATTCCGTGTTCTTTTATTGCTTGTATATGTTTGGCTGTTCCATATCCTTTATGTGTCGCAAATCCATATTCTGGATAAACTTCATCATATTCTCTCATTATTCTATCTCTTGTTACCTTTGCAATAATTGATGCTGCTGAAATGCTATATATTTTTGCATCTCCTTTTATAACAGATATATAAGGAATATTTTTTGTGTCTATCTTATCTAATGCATCAACTAATATTACATCTGGCTTTATATTTAATTTGTCTACTGCAATAGTTAAGGCCTTTTTAGTAGCATTTAATATATTTATTTCATCTATTTCCTTTTCATCTACTATTCCTGTACTCCAACTAATTGCTTCATCTGTAATTTTTTCGTAAAGCATTTCTCTTTTTGTTTCAGATACTTTCTTAGAATCATTTATATATTCTATAAATGATTCTGGTTTCAGAATAACACATCCAACAACAACAGGTCCTGCCAAAGGGCCTCGTCCTGCTTCATCAATACCAGCTATATATTTTACTCCGATCATTATATAATTTTTTTTCAAATTCTTTTAGTTTGTTTAATCTTTCTATTTCTCTATCTTTCATATATTTCTTCCTTTATATTTATAAGGTCTGGAGAACAAATATGAACAAGTCTCAGTCATAAGTATTCCTCATAGATTGAGGTATGTCTTTACAAGGTTTGAGGGACACACCTTTATTTTGTTGAGGGACAAGCCTCAGTTACTAGTATTCCTCATAGTATGAGGCATTTCCCTCATACTAATGGTATTCCTCATAGATTGAGGTATGTCCCTCGTTTTAAGTGTCCTGTAATGCTGATAAGCTATATTCTCCTTGGAATCCTTGTGAATAATATATTTCACATGCATTTGTATCTTTTAGGTTATAATAAACAATATAAAATTGTTTTTCATTCACATCTATTTTATTTAATCCTTGACTATTTAAATCGTCTTTTGTCCATACATATAATTTAGAAACATCAATTTTTGATTCATTTTCTGACTCAAGTATTGTTTTTAATTCATTAGGAATTGTATATGCTCCTAGTTGTATACCTTCACTTTCAGCATTTTGATCTAATTGTGTTCCAACTAAGTTTTCTATATCTTTAAAATTATATTGTTCTGCAACTATTTTTGCTTTTGTTTTTATTGATATCATATCTGTTTTTATATCTTCAAGTTTAGCCTTATCTATTGCATTTTCGCTATAATGCATTCCTACTCCTGCAAGTATTAGCATCAAAATGATTGTTATTATTAAAGCTATTATTGTTATACCATTTTTTGATTTTAAATTCATATTTTCAACTCCCCTTAAATTAATCTTATTATATTATATGTCCAAGTCTATTTCAATAGAAAATTTTTTATGATAGATATAATTTTTCAGTTTTTTTTAAGTTATCTATTGTATGATAAGTTCGATTTGGGTTATTATTATATTATGATATTTTATTTATTTGTTAATAGGGAGGTTTTTTTATGAGTGAAAATGATGACTTTTATAAAAAATTCAATGAGGATTCATCAAAATCTAGGCGTTTTAAACCTAACATTTTTGTTCCTTTCATATCAGGAGCGTTAGGTGCAATCCTTGTTATAGGTTTGGCTTTTGGTGTGCCAAATATAAGGAAATCTTTAGTTACTTATAATCCTAACAACTCAACTAATTCTAATAATAATTCATCTTCTAATTCTGGAGTTGTGGATTTGATATCATTAAATAATTATTCTGATACAGCAGTATTTGCTGCAAATAAGGTTTTACCTTCTATAGTTGGTATTAAAGTTGAATATGCTGTTACATCAAACTTTATTCAAAGCATATCTCAGATAGCACAAGCTGAAGGTTCAGGTATTATAATAAGTAATGATGGATATATTTTAACAAATAATCATATTATAAATTCTACTGATTCTTCTGTATATTATGAAGTATCAGAAGCTACAAAAGTATATGTTTATTTATATAATGATGAAACACCTTATGAAGCTACAATTGTTGGAACAGATGAAGAAACAGATCTTGCTGTTATAAAAATAGATAAAAATGATTTAACAGCTGCAGAACTTGGTGATTCTGATTCTGTAAAAATAGGTGAATTTGCTATGGCAATAGGAAATCCTCTTGGAATGGAAAGTAGCGTAACATCCGGAATAATAAGTGCTGTAAATAGAAATGTTACTAGTGAAGATGGAACATCATATAATCTAATTCAAACAGATGCAGCTATAAACTCTGGAAATAGTGGAGGTGCCTTAATAAATGCAGAAGGAAAAGTAATAGGAATAAACACCTTAAAATTATCTGGAAGTGGAATCGAAGGTATGGGATTTGCAATCCCTATAAATGACACAATAGATATATATAAACAATTAATTGATAATGGAAAAGTTTTAAGACCATATATAGGAATTGGTGGTGTAGATTTAGATGAAGTGACTGCTAAGCAATACAATTTACCTACTGGAATATATATTCAAGAAATTAACTCCAACACTCCAGCTGCCTCATCTGATTTAAAAAGAGGAGATGTTATTACAGCCATAGATGGAACAAAGGTTAATACTATGGACGAGTTAAACGATATAAAAAACAATAAAAAAATAGGTGATGAGATTACTCTTGATATATATAGAAATGGAGAAACTAAACAAGTAAAAATAACTTTAGCCGAAAAACCATAAATCAAAAATATAACTTGCACAATATTTTCGATAGTCCCAGATTTTAAATATTCCCATATTTCGATAGTTTCTATAATCAAGTTGAAAGAAACCCTAAAAATTTGATAACTTAATAATTAACAAAACCTGAGAGAAAAAGAATACATTTTTTCTCTCAGGTTTAAGTTTTGTTTTTATATATTTCTATATCTTCTATATGCAACATATGAAATTCCTGATATTATTGTTAGTAATACTATTGAAACTCCTATAACTCCACTTCCTGTATATGGTAACTTGTCTTCTGCTTCTGTATTTGCCCCTGTTTTTGTTACACTTCCACTGTTTGTACTGTTTCCACTTTGACTACTGTTATTCGTATTATTGCTATTCGAGTTGTTATTATTTTTGTTGTTATTTCCATTATTACCTGAATTATTATTAGAATTGCTGTTACTCGAGTTGCTATTTCCTGAGTTATTACTATTTTGGCTGTTATCTCCTGTATTGTTGTTACCCGAATTATTATTATTTTGATTGTTATCTCCTGTATTGTTGTTACCTGAATTATTATTACTATCTGCTACTATTTCTACTTCATATGTTGTTGTTTTTCCTCCATAGCTTATTTTTAATAT
>CANQIC010000035.1 GCA_947623865.1 uncultured Clostridia bacterium
TTTAGCCCTAAAAAACTAAATTTTTAGGGCTAATGTTTAAAAAATTTTGGGACATTTTCAAATTTCATTGACAGTAAAATAATTAACAAAACTTTCAAAATTTTCAAATTATTTATAAAAAGAAATTTAGTATTCCTAAAAAACCAAAAATTAAGAATAAAATTCCAGAGAGTTTTTGCATTATATTTTCTGGTATCTTATTGGATAGCACTTTGCCAAATATAATTGCAATTAAGTCACTTATAATCATGCCTACAATTGCACCTAATATAAGAGATATTTTGTATAAAGAATATTCAATGCCTAAACCAATTGAAGCGAGAAATGTCTTATCTCCTAATTCTCCTATAGCTATAGTAAGTGCAATAAAGGGAATATAACTTAAATTGCTTTTTAAATTTTTTTTATCATTATGTTTGAAATTTTCATCTTTATTATCAGATTTAATCAAGGTAATTATTCCAAAAATAATAAAAGATAAATATGTAGCTGTTTTTAGAAAACATTGAAATGTTAAATTTTCAATATTTCCTAAAAAACTTCCAAATATTATAGCAATTCCATGACTAAGCAAAGATCCTAATGCAACTCCTAGTAATATAGTTTTAGCTTTTAGCTTGGATGAAAAAGATAAAACTAATAATTGAGTTTTATCACCAAGTTCAGATACAAATATCAAAAGAAACGCAATTATAAAAGGATAAATAAAATCCACACTATCACCTCGTATAATGAAAAATATATTCTAATTTCTTATTAATATTCCTTAAAGAAGGACATAAATATATTATATAGGAAGGAATAGGAATGAAAGAAATTAATATAAAGAATATTTATAAAACTTCTTTTGTAATTATAGGTACGATAATAGGAGCAGGATTCGCATCAGGTCAAGAAATTTATACTTTTTTTAATAGATATGGAATACAGCGGATTAATTGGAATTTTTTTATCAATTACTTTAATGGCATATATAATTTACAAGACATTTAACATTATATTGAAAAATAATGTTAATAACTATCAACAATTTGTAGAAAACATTATGCCAGAAAGGTTAAAAGAAAATAAAATATTAGGACTAACTATAAATAATATTATAAATATATTTCTTTTAATATCTTTTAATATAATGGTAGCAGGATTTGCAACATACTTTATGCAAGAATTGAATATTCCTAAATGGTGTGGTTGCATATTAATTGCAATTTTAGCATTTATGATATTATCAAAAAACATTAACGGAGTAATTAAAATAAACACATATTTAATACCAATCATTATTTTACTAATTATTTTTTTAGGAGCAAATAAAATTAAATATACAAAAATAATTGAAGGGGAGCATATTAAAAATTCAATATATTGGATTTTAAGTAGTATTCTATATGCAAGTTATAATAGTATAACTCTAATCCCCATATTAATAAGTTTTAGAAAAAGTATTAATACAAAAAAAGAATCATTACTAATTGCTATATTTGTAACATTTATTATGATTATATTATCAGTAGTTATCTTTTTGCTTATGAATACATTTATAAAAGAGATATATAATGTTGAAATACCAATTATATATATAGCAAATACTTTAGGTACAGGTTTTAAATACATTTATGGAATTGTTATATTAATGGCAATATCTACAACAGCAATTTGTGCTGGATATGGATTTTTAAGTAATGTAACTAGAAATAGAAAAAATTATATGTTATGTGCAGGAATAATGTGTTTACTTTCAGTATTAATAGGGCAAATAGGTTTTTCCAATTTAATAAATCTTTTATATCCAATTTTTGGTTACTTAGGAATTCTACAAATTATTTTCCTAATAATGAGATGAAATATCTTGAAAAAGAGGTATGGTTTTGATATAAATAAAATATCAAAACAAAACATATAGAAAAAGGTGTAAATTATGAAGTATTATATGTTTAATTCTTTATCTCGGACAAGGAAAAGGTAATAAACTTAAAAAAGAACTAAATAAAAGTAAAGTATTGAAAATATCCATAGCATTAATTTGTGTAATACTATTTGTATCTTTTGTACTTTTATATGAAAATAATAATAATTTTAGAAATTTTTTTGATGTATATATTTTTAAAAAAATAGTTAATGAAGATAAAGTCCCAAGCATAGAGATTGATACTTCAAAAAGTATGAATGTATTTGCATATAATAAATATTTAGCTTTATTAGATCAAAATGTATTAAAATTATATAATAAATCAGGAAACGAAGAACATAGTTTAGATATAAAAATTTCTAATCCTATATTTGAGACATATGGTGAATATTTGTGTATTGCAGAAAAAAATGGTCAAAAGATATATTTAATTTCAAATAAAAATATTATTTGGCAAAAGGAAATAGAAGGCAACATATCTGATGTAAATGTTAATAAAAACGGATACGTTTCAGTAAGCATATCTGGGACAAGTCATAAAACAGTAGTAGAAACATTTGATTCTAAAGGTAATGAACTATTTAAAGATTATTTATCAAGTACAAATGTTATAGATACTGACATATCAAATGATAACAAATATTTAGCAATTGCAGAAGCAAACTTTGGGGGTATTGTAGTACAATCAAATATTAAAATTATTTCAATAGACGATGCTAAAAACAACTCATCTGATTCAATCAAGTATACGCATATTGCACAAGCAAATGATTTGATTATAAATATAAAATATAACACCAAAGATGATTTAATATGTATGTATGATGAACATATAGATGTATTAAAAGGAGAAGAGAACACAGAACTGGTAAATCTAACTAATGAAGAAACCCTATTTGCAGATATTAACCTTTCATCAAAAATACTAAAACTTGTGAAAAAATCAGATGGGCTTTTTAATACATATATAGAAATGCAAATAATTAATAGTAATAATATAGAAAGTATAAATACATATAAAATTGAAAATACACCAAAAAGAATTTATACACAAGGAAATATGATTGCAGTAAATTTAGGTACAAGTGTATTATTTATAAATAACAATGGGTGGTTAGTAAAAGAATACGAATCAAATGGAGAAGAGATACAAAGCATTGTTATGTGCAATGAAATTGCAGGTGTTATTTCTAAAAATAGAATAAATATAATATCACTATAGGAGGTAAAAGTATGTCAATAATATTTGATGTAGCAGTAATAGCAATAATAGCATTATGTACTTTTATAGGATATAAGCAAGGATTAGTGAAATCAGCAATAAAGATTTTATCATTTTTCATTGCAATAATAATAGCATTAGTTTTATATAAGCCAGTAAGTAATATTATTATAAACAGTACATCCATAGATGATAGTATAAAAAATACAATGATCGAAAAAATAAGACCAGAAGGTGTAGAAAATAATAAAGAGATTGTTATAGAAGATAATGTTGCACTTAAAATTATAGGTAATGCAACAAATACAATAGAAGGAATAGCAAGTGCATTTACAGTAAAACTAATTGAGACTGCTACTTTGCTAGCAATATTTTTAATTGTAAAAATAGCCTTGAAATTTGTATCAGCCCTTACAGACTTAATAACAAAACTTCCAATACTAAAACAAGTTAATAAATTTGGAGGTACAGTATATGGAATAATTAAAGGAATTATTTTAGTATATACAATACTTGCAGTAATCTATTTATTAACACCATTATTAAAAAATACCGTCACAGAAGATATAAACAGGTCAATTATTGCAAAAACATTATATAATAATAATTTTATATTACATATGATAGCATAAAATAAGTAAAATATAAGTTAAGAAAAATAGATATAAATATTGATATTTATATCTATTTTTGTTATACTAATAAACGTGTGATTTATTAGGAGTGATGAAAGAAAAATGCAAGAACAAAAAAAAACAGAGGATAAAGTAGAATCGAGAAACGATGAAAAAGCTAAAAATAAAAGAAAAAATAAAAAGAAAAAACATATAGGATTAAAAGTATTTCTTTTTATACTAGTTGTATTATTGATTGGATGTGCATTGTTTGCAAAAAGAGTCTATGATTTAAATGGGAATTGGATTGCAGCATTATTTGGACATAATAAAAATACTTTGGAAAATTTAGATAAATTATATGTACTAGCAATGGGCGAAAGTACAGGTATGTCTGACACAATAATAGTATGTTCATACGATCCAAAAACTCAAGAAGCATCAATGTTATCAATTCCAAGAGATACTTTTATTGGAGACAGTAAAATAGGTGCAACAGCAAGTGATAAAATAAATTCATTATATAATAATGGAAGAAGTCCAGAAAAAACTTTAGAAGCAGTAAATGAAATAACAGGATTAGATATTAAAAATTATATCTTAATTGATACAAAAGCATTGGTAGAATTAGTAGATATTATAGGTGGCGTAGACTTTAATGTTCCAATAGATATGAAATATGATGATAATGGGCAAGATTTACATGTTAATTTAAAAGAGGGATGGCAAAAATTAAATGGTGATCAAGTCGAACAACTTGTAAGATTTAGACACAATTCAAATGGATCCACATATTCATATGAATATGGTATGGAGGATTTTGGTAGAATGAGAACTCAAAGAGAAGTAATTATAGCTATTGCTAAACAAACAATTCAACTAAAAAACGTAAAAGAAATAAGAAATATTATAGATATAGCAGAAAAGTATGTACAAACTAATATGGATTTTCAAATATTAAAAGATTACATTCCATATGTAATAAATATGAATACAGATAATATAAAAGCAGAACAACTACCAGGAGAGGCAAAGTATTTAAATGGAATATCATTCTTTGTGTATGATGAAGAAGAAGCAAAAGCAATGGTTGATGAAATGTTTAATGGTGTGACTGAAATACAAAATGAGCAATACACTGAACAACAATAACATAAAAATAAACGGGGGTTATATTTAAACTCCCGTTATATTTTTTCTTTTAAGCCTTTGCTCAGTACATTCTTTATTTTAATTATATATTTTCTTTTTTTTATTATTTGACTTAATATATAGATAGATGAGTAAGATAATGATGATTATAATTATTATGTAAATGGGGGCATTAGATTTTTTTACATCTTTACTTGCAACTAAATCTTCAGTATATTCTATACCTTCTACAGTATATTTTACACTACCTATTACATCTCCTTTTTTTATAGGAGCTTTTAGATTATTATTTAAATTAACTTCAGGCAATAATGCGTTATCTCTATCTGAAATCTTTATTAGTACTGAAATATCGTTTGCAACAACTGCATCTAATTTTTTTGTATCTCTAGTAGCATTTTTTATGTTAGTTGTTTGAACAATTCCCCCCGCTTTTATAACTTCCATTAAAGTATAATTATCATATCCATATTCAAACAAATTTATTGTATCTATATATCTTTCACTAAGTCCCTTATCATTTTGACCAGCACCAAGTACTACAGTAAGTAATTCCAAATTTTCTTTGTTAGCAGATGCAATTAAACAGTTTTTTGCAGGTGTAGTAAATCCAGTTTTTATACCAGTTGCATATTTGTAATAATAATTATCTGCGTTTGTGTTATTGTTTACCATTAACAATGCATTTGTTGTAGTAAATAATCTGTCTTCTTTATTATATTTATTTGTTTTTGGAAGTCTATATGAAGTTGTTGATACAAGGGTTCTAAACATTTCATTTTTCATAGCATATTTTGCAATTAGAGCTAAATCGTGTGATGTAGAATAATGATTTTCATCATGAGCACCATTTGGATTAACAAAGTTTGTAGATGTACAACCAATTTCTTTTGCTTTTTCATTCATTAGTTTAGAAAATTCTTCAACAGAGCCAGCTACATGTTCTGCTAAAACAATTGCAGCATCATTTGATGATCCTACCATTAGTACATAAAGTAATTGTTCTACAGTAAGTTCTTCTCCAATCTGCAAATTTGCTGTGACATACCCATAAGATATTGACATGACAGCATCATAGCTAACTGTTGCTACTTCATTTAAATCACAATTTTCTAAAACAATAATAGCAGTCATCACTTTAGTTAGACTTGCAGGATACATTTTTTTATCTATATTTTTCTCATAAAGTATGGTTCCACTTTTTAAATCCATTAGTATAGCTGATGGAGAAGATATATTAGGAATACTTTCTAAATCAGCACTAACTTTAGGAATTGCAATGATATTTAAACTTAACAATATAAATAAACAAACACAAAATTTTTTAATATATTTCAATTGATTTCATCTCCCACATTTAATTTATAATAATAATATATTAAATTATGATTAAAAACAATATTTTAAGGAGGTTTTTATGGAGATTTTAAATAAAAAACAAAAAATTATTCTTATTATAATAGTAGGATGCATATTACTATTTATAGGATATTATATAATAAACAAAGCAAGCAACTCAGGATATATAGAGCTTGAAACTCAAAATAATGAATATGCCAATGATACTATAGAAAATGGCATTATTGAAGAAGATACAGTACTAGAAAACAGAGATATTGTAGTACATGTAACAGGAGCAGTTCATAAACAAGGAATAGTAAGAATAGAACAAGGAAGCAGAATTTCAGATGTTATAGATTCTGCTGGAGGAATAACTGATGAAGCTGACTTATCAAAAATTAATTTAGCATATACTGTTCAGGATGGACAAAAGATATATGTGCCAAATATAAATGATAAAGAAAAAGTAAATACCATAACAGAAGATGCAGGAGAGAATGTGATTGAAGACAGTAATAGTAAAACAGAAAAAATAAATATAAATACTGCATCTCAAACAGAACTAGAAACATTAAATGGTATAGGACCATCTACTGCTTTGAAGATTATTAATTATAGGAATGAAAATGGTAATTTTAAAAAAATAGAAGATATAAAAAATGTTCCAGGGATAGGAGATGCAAAATTTGACAGTATAAAAGAAAATATTAGTGTGAAATAAAAAATATAAAAGCATAAAAAAACCAAATTTGGAAATACTTTAAGCAAGTAAATCTAAAGGAGGTTTTTTTATTTGATAAACAAGGTAGAAATATGTGGTGTTAATACTGCAAAATTACCTCTACTATCAAATGAAGAAAAAAATGAACTATTAATAAGAATAAAGAATGGAGATAGAGAAGCTAGAGAAGAATTTATAAATGGAAACTTAAGATTGGTTTTAAGTGTTGTACAAAGATTTGGAGGAAGAGGGGAAAATGCAGATGATTTATTCCAAATTGGATGTGTTGGATTAATTAAAGCAATTGATAATTTTGATATTACATTAAATGTTCAATTTAGCACATATGCGGTTCCAATGATAATTGGAGAAATAAGGAGATACTTAAGGGATAATAATCCAATAAGAGTAAGTAGATCAATGAGGGATTTAGCATATAAGGCTCTACAAGCTAAAGAAAGACTAACAAAAGAAAAGGCAAAGGAACCCACAGTAGAAGAAATAGCAAAAGAAATTGGAGTAAATAAAGAAGAGATAGTAGTTAGCTTAGATGCAATACAAGATCCTGTTTCACTTCAAGAGCCTATATATAACGAAGGAAGTGAAAGTATTTATATAATGGATCAAATAAAAGATGTAAAAAATACAGATGAGCTATGGGCTGAAAATATAACTATTACAGAAGCTATGAAAAAATTAAATAATAGAGAAAAAACAATAATATCTAAGAGATTTTTTGATGGAAGAACACAAATGGAAGTTGCAGAGGAAATAGGTATATCACAAGCTCAAGTATCTAGACTCGAAAAGAGTGCAATAGATAGAATTAAAAAGATGTATAAATAGAGAAAGGGCAACAAATTCCTTTTCTCTAAATTTCTACTAATATAACATCATCTCCTATACAACGAATGTTTTGCCATGGAATTACAATATCATTATTCCCCGAAAACATATTAAATATTTTAGTGTTTCCTGGAACAATAATAGAAGTAATTACACCACTTTCTAAATCTGCAGTAACATCTTGAACAAAGCCAAGTTTTTTTCCATCATTAATATTAATTACTTCTTTATGTTTAAAATCTAATCCTTTTGTACTCATAAAAACCTCCATACGAGAAATTAAATTGTACTAAAATATATTCAGTAGTAAGAAATAATTGCTTACTTTATTGAATAATATTGCTAAAATGAAGAAGTTAGATTATAATAAGTATGAAAATACAAAAAAAGGTGGTAATTATATGGAATTCTTTGCTAATGAAGGGAAAAGTGTAGAAATTGAAGTGAATGGAAAAACATACTTAAGACATGCAATAAAAACTAGATTTGTAAAGCAGGGAGAAAGCTACATAGATATTTTTAAGGAATATGTAAGTCCAATATACGAAGAAGGAGACATTGTTTCTAGTAGTGAAAAAATAATTGCTTTATGCCAAAACAGAATTGTGAAAAGAGAAGATGTAAAAATAGGGTTTTGGGCAAAGTTTTTATCAAGATTTGCATCAAAAACAGATGCTGGTGTTGGAGTAGGAGAAACAATAAAAATGCAATATGCAATTGATACAGTTGGACTTTTTAGAGTTTTATGGGCAAGTTTAGCAAGTGCTGTTACAAAATTATTTGGTAAAAGAGGAGTATTCTACGAAATTGTAGGACAAGAAGTAAGTGGACTAGACGGATTTTATGATCATGTATGGAAAGAATATGGAGATATTGGAATAAAGATACCAGAGAACCCATCTAGAGTTTGTGATGAGATAAAAGAAAAATTGGGCATGAGTTGCATGATAGTTGATGCAAATGATTTAGGACAAGAAGTATTGGGACATTCATCAGATATAACATTAAGCGAAGAAGAACTAAAAGGACTAATAAAAGATAATCCTTCAGGGCAAGGGAAAGAGTTAACACCTATAATATTAATAAGAGAAAAAAAGTAAAATAAAGGATAAATAATAAATGGAAGAAAAATTAGATGATAAAGAAATAAATAATAAAGAAGAGAATAAATTAAGTAGAATTTCAGTGATTCATAACTTAATATGTATATTTTTTGTAGCAAGTATTATAGGATGGATTTATGAAATGATATTTTATAAAGTTACAGAGAATATTTTAGAAAACAGAGGTTTCTTATATGGGCCATATGTTCCTATATATGGTGTAGGTGCTGTATTAATAGTGTTATTATTAAAGAGATTTAAAGATAAACCTATATTGTTGTTTGTATTAACGATGTTAGTAACAGGCATATTAGAATACATAGTTGGAGCATATATGCTTGCAATATGGCATAAGCGTTGGTGGGATTATACAGGATTATTTTTGAATATAAATGGACATGTATGTTTAAGATCTGTCCTTAGCTTTGCAATTGGAGGATTGGCGTTAATATATTTAATAGAGCCTTTTGTTAACAAAATAAACACTAAAATAAGTATAAAAAAGAAGAATATTATATACACATCAATTATTATAATAATGCTAATAGATTTATTATTATGTCTAACAATAAGGCATCCTATAAAAATATTATAAAAAAATAAAAATAATTTTAAAATTATGTTGACAACATTTAAAGAAAATGGTATTATAAGAATGTACCAAGTAAATATGAAGACATATTTTATATGACTACAAGAAATATAAAATTAGTAATATTTAGGACACTAAAAAAATAATCTTAGAACTGAAAAATTGCTAATTTTTTTTGTACTCAAAAATATTTAAAAATATTTAAAAAAAGTGTTGACATTTAAAAGCTTGGGTAGTATAATAATGAACGTTCTCTGACAAAAAGAGGACGCAAGTACATTGAAAAATAAACAATAAAATCCTTTAAGAGAATACTTTGAAGTATTCGTACTCGAAAAAGAAAAAAT
>CANQIC010000036.1 GCA_947623865.1 uncultured Clostridia bacterium
TTGCAACTCAATTATATATGATTTAAATCACTTATTCAATTTTTATTATTTTGTTTCACATCAATTGTAACACTACAAAATGGAAAAATAATCTATTTTTTTATAGCTAATACTTTATATTTTATTACTCCTCCTGGTGTTTGAGCTTCTACTATTTGGTTCTTCTTTGCTCCAAGTAGTGCTGATCCAATTGGCGATTCATTAGATATTTTATTTTGAGCTAAATCTACTTCTGTTGATCCTACTATTGTATATTCTAATTCTTCATTGTATTCCATATCTAAAATTTTAACTTTATTACCAACTTGAACTGTTTTTGTATCTATCTCAGATTCATCTATTATTCTTGCATATCTTAATTTATTTTCTAGTTCTGCTATTTTTATTTCATTTGATGCTTGAGCATTCTTTGCTTCATCATATTCAGAATTTTCTGATAAGTCTCCAAACCCTAATGCAACTTTTATTCTTTCTGCAATCTCTGTTCTTTTTTCTGTTTTTAGATATTCTAATTCTTTTTCTAAATTATCATATCCTTCTTGTGTTACCAATATTTCCTTTTCTTCCATTTATCATTTCTCCTTTAATTATTATTTGATATTATTTAATTTCATTATATTACTCCAGTATTATAACTTTGTCAAGTAAAAATATTAAATTTATATGATTTCGCTTTTACTTATACTTCCATTATTTCCTATAAGCTCACTTACGACTATTTTATCTCTTATAATCTTTTCATTAATATCTTTATACTTGTTTTTTATATATATTAAACTTTCATATACTATTTCATCTTGAAATCCTTTTAATTTATATTTATCAGGAATTGAAATCTTACAATAATTAATATTTATCCCATTAAATCTCTTGCTATTTATATCTATTTTATCACTTATATTTAATATAATTGCCTTGTCATATATTCTATATTTGTTTATTAGTTCTTCTGGAAAATCCATATTTATTATAATCTCTGATTTTAAAAGACTCCTTCTTTTGTTGTTTGATATATTTAACATTATTCCAAATTCATCGTATAAATATTCTTCTATTTTTTTACATTTATTAATGTGATTTGTTACAATGTTTAATCTTTTTATGTTTTTTGCAATATGTATTATTATTTCTTTATTTATGCTTGAAAAATCATTAATTAGCAATGAAACTTCTCCGAAATTCCATTGCTTTATTTTTAATTTTAAATATATATTCGATTATTTCACATATAAAACATTTAAACAGAAATCTTCCATTTAGTATATCTATATTTTTACTATATAAATAGTTTTTTATCAGTTGATTACTGTTTAAATATTCAGATAATGCAACAGTACTTGTTCCATCTATTTCTAATAATGAATTTATTTTATTAGTTAACCTTTTTATTCTATATTCTGAAAGTTTACTTCCCTTAAATACTGGAAGATAATACATATTGTTGTCTTTTACTTTTACAATATTCAAAAATTTTTTTAAATTTAGTAACATTTTTTCTATAATACTATACGTTTTTTCTGTTTCTTTTATATATATAATTTTCAAAATAAATCACCTAAATACAAATTTTGTTTATAAATAAACAATAGAAATGAACTTTGCACTAAATTTAATAGCCTTACATAAAATAAAGTCCACTATTGTTCTATTGTATTTAGGTAATTTATATAATATTACTAAATTATAAAATAACTAATAATTATTTTAAACATTATTTGAATTGACTGAATTGTTATCTACTGTGTTTTGTTACAGAATGGATATTATTTACTTAATCTACATAGCTATTTTCATCTTCATAAGGTGAAGAATAAGATTCATTATTTAATACATATTCTATTTCTTTTTCTTCTGAATTTTTTGCTTTTATTGTAACTACTACAACTGTCTTACCATTTACTAGATTATTAGAAAAGCTACACTTTTCAATATTCTCTGCTATTTTTATATTATCATTTAAATAAATACTATTATCATCTTTAAAAGTATATTTATTCCCCATTGTAAATAAAATCTCATTATCTGATATTTTATCTATTTCATTTCCCTGTTTTTTTACTTCTTTTAAAAAGTAAATATTAAATTTATCAATTTCAGTATTTTTTGTTCCTTCTTTATTAATTTCTTTTATATTACTTCGAAAACTCGCTGTAACTGTTGCCAGCATTCCCACTATTACGAATAATAACACTATATAAATTACTAAAGAAGTTAATGTTATACCTTTTTGTGATTTCATGATATCACCCTCTTTTGTTAATAATCATTAATTAATATTGGCGTCCCCAAATTACAAACTCTTTTGCTTCTTTTCCACAACATACACATTTATCAGATATGTGTTCCTTTTTAAATGGTATACATCTTGAATGTGCACCTGTTAGTTCTTTTATTTTGTCCTCACAATTTTTACTTCCACACCACATTGCTTTTACATATCCTTGATTCTCATTTATGTTTTTTATAAATTCATCTAAATTTTTAGCAGTTGTTGTTTTTTGTATCATTCTATTTTTACATTCATCAAACATATTTTGTTGAATTTTTTCTAATACTTTTTTTAATGTTTCTTCTATTTTATCTAATTTTACTGTTATTTTTTCTTGATTGTCTCGTCTTACAAAAATACATTCTCCATTTTCAATATCTCTTGGTCCTAACTCTATTCTAACAGGAACACCTCTCATTTCCCAATCATTGAATTTATATCCTGGTGTATAATTTTCTCTAATATCTATCTCTATTCTAAAATTATTATTAAGTTTTTCATATAGTTCTTCTGCCTTTTCTTTTACACCTTCTTTATGCATTGCAACGGGAACTATAACGGCTTGAATAGGAGCAACTTTTGGAGGAAGTTTCAATCCTCTATTATCTCCATGTGCCATTATAACTCCACCAATTAATCTTGTACTAATGCCCCAAGAAGTTTGATATGCATACTCTTCTTTCCCTTCTCTATTTTGGAATTTAATATCAAATGGTCTTGTAAAATTTTGTCCAAGATAATGACTAGTGCCTGATTGCAAAGCTCTACCATCATGCATTAGAGTTTCAACTGTATAAGTATTTACTGCTCCAGCAAATTTTTCTTTTTCTGTTTTTCTTCCTTTTATAACTGGTATTGCTAAAAGTTCTTCTATAATTTCTGCATATATATCTAACATTTTTAATGTTAATTTTTGTGCTTCTTCTGCTGTTTCATGTACTGTATGACCTTCTTGCCATAAAAATTCTCTTGAACGTAGAAAGGGTCTTGTTTCTTTTTCCCATCTTAAAACATTACACCATTGATTATAAACCATTGGCAAATCTCTCCAAGATTTTACCCATTTTGAATAAAGTACTGAAAACATTGTTTCAGATGTAGGTCTTACACAAAGTTTCTCTTCTAATTCTTCTTTTCCTCCTATTGTTACCCATGCTACTTCTGGTGCAAATCCTTCTACATGATTTTTTTCCTTGTTAAGTAAGGTCTCTGGTATTAATACTGGAAGATAAATATTTTTTACTCCTACTTTTTTAAATTTGTTATCTGCATATTTTTGTATATTTTCCCATATAGCATATCCATATGGTTTTATTGCAATACATCCCTTAGTATCTGTATAATCTGCTAAATCTGCTTTTAATACGATATCTGTATACCATTTAGCAAAATCATCTTCAATATTTGTAATTTCTTTAACAAAATCATTATTATTTTTACTCATTATATTCTCCCCTTCATTTATAATTGTTTATATAGAATGTCCTTCTTCTTCAGTGGGGGATGGAGCCTCATTTTTTTCTTCATTAGTTTTATCTTCTATGATTTCATCTATTACTATTTGCTCATTTTCATCTATTTTATATTTAGGAAGCTCTGGCAATTCATCTAAACTAGAAATTCCAAACATCTTTAAAAATTCCTTTGTAGTAGAATAAATTGTTGGTCTTCCAGGAGCATCAAGTCTTCCTACTTCTTCTATAAGGTTATATTCTAATAGTTTATATATTGTCCCATCTGAATTTACCCCTCTTATTTGTTCTATTTCTGCCCTTGTAATTTTAGGATTATATGCGATTATAGATAAAGTTTCTAGTGCAGCTGTAGATAAATTAGGTTTAGCCCTATTATCAAATATTGGATATATATAGTCATAATATTCTTTTTTAGAACATAATTGATATCCATTATCTACTTTAATAATTTCTATTCCTCTATTTTGCTCTTCGTATTCAGCCTTCATATTTTGTAAAATTGTATCAACATCTTCATTACTTAATTCAAGTATTGCCATTAATTCTTTTGTTTCTACTATTCTTCCTGCTGAAAACAATATTGCCTCAATTATTGATTTAGTTTTATCTATTTCCACTTCTATTTCTCCTTATCTGTAATATACATTTTCAAGTATGTCTCTAATTTAACAATATATATTATTGCATTTATAGGCTAAAATGTCAATGTTTTGACATTCTTATTTTTTTATGATATTATTAAAATATAGTATAATTTGAGAGGTGATATCATATGTCAAAAGATATCGAAGATGAAAAAAAAGAAATCCAAGTAGTTGCAGGTGATGGAACAAATTTAGAGTTTTCTCCTGTTTTTGAGCATTTAAATGTTGCAAAACCTAAACCTAAAGATGAAAATGATAAAAAGAAAAAGATAATTATACCAGAAGTTAAAAATAAAAAATAATTTAACATTTTAACATTAACAAGAGCTTTTTTAAGCTCTTGTTTTTGCATTTTTTTGTTTTTTGTGTTATAATTTATGTATACTATTTATTTGGAGGTAATATAATGGCAATTTCTAATGCTCAAAAACGGCAATTAACTTGTCAGTTTTGTCCAGAGCAAAAACTAGGTTGTAAATGTAAAAAACGTTGGAAAGATATTTATCGCGATCATCGTGATGAGATTCTTGCAATGTATCACAATTCTAAACCTCCGTAGCCTTAGGCTACAAAAAAATCTCTAACTTTAGTTAATTTTAAGGTTAGAGATTTCTTATTGGTAGCGAAGATGTGATTCGAACACATGACCTACCGGGTATGAACCGGTTGCTCTAGCCAACTGAGCTACTTCGCCATATGAAACTTGTATTATTATAATAAGTTTAACCAATTTTGTCAATAAAAAACAGAAAATTTATAAAATTTTCTGTTTTTGCATTTTTAAATTAATTATTATCTCTTGTTTTATCTTCTTTAGCTTTAACTCTCTTATCATTTTGTAATGAAGCTGCTTTTTTTGCTTTAGTAGTATCTATTTTTGTTCTATATTTACTCATTGAATCTTCCATTTTCTTAACATTTCCTCCACTGGCTTTTACAACTTCATCTAATTTTTTTCTTTCTTCTTTATCAAGGTCTTCTACTGTAACTTTTCCGTTATTAACATACCCTGAATTTGAAAAACTTTTACAAAAATCTATAATTTGTTTTAAAATATTTGTTCTTGTATTTTCCATATATTCATTCTTAATTAATTAAGAACTCTTCACCTCTTTTACATAAAATACATAAATCTATATATAGTTTACCATAAATGGCTTGATTTGTCAAATATTAGATTTTTTAATTCATGTAATCTTTAAGTTTCTTGCTTCTACTTGGATGTCTTAATTTTCTTAATGCTTTTGCTTCTATTTGTCTTATTCTCTCACGTGTTACCATGAATTCTCGACCAACTTCTTCAAGAGTTCTTGCTCTTCCATCTTCTAAACCAAATCTTAATTTTAAAACTTTTGCCTCCCTTGGTGTTAATGTGTTCATTACTTCTTCTAATTGCTCTTTTAAAAGTGTATATGCTGCAGAATCTTGTGGGGCTGGGCTATCCTCATCTTGAATAAAGTCTCCTAAATGACTATCATCTTCCTCTCCTATTGGTGTTTCTAATGATACTGGATCTTGAGCTATTTTTTGAATTTCCATTACTTTTTCTACAGATATCTCCATTTCATCTGCAATTTCTTCTGGTGTTGGCTCACGTCCTAATTGTTGAAGTAAGTGTCTTGATGTTCTTATTAATTTATTTATTGTTTCTACCATATGAACTGGTATTCTTATAGTTCTTGCTTGGTCAGCAATTGCTCTGGTAATTGCTTGCCTAATCCACCATGTTGCATAAGTACTAAATTTATATCCTTTTTCATAATCAAACTTTTCTACTGCTTTAATAAGTCCCATATTTCCTTCTTGAATTAAATCTAAGAAAAGCATACCTCTACCCACATATTTTTTTGCAATACTTACTACTAATCTTAAGTTTGATTCTGCTAATTTTTGCTTTGCCTCTTCGCTTCCTTCCAAAACCTCTTTTGCAAGTTTTAGTTCTTCTTCAAATGTCAATAATGGTATTTTTCCTATTTCTCTTAGATACATTCTGACTGGATCATCAATATTAATACCATCGAAATTCATAGTATTTAAATCTTCTAATTTAACATCTTCAACTTCTTCTAAATCTTCAATATCTGGCTCTTCTAGGTCATCTTTCAATACATCTACACCAAATTCTTCAAAAGCATCAAAAACTTTATCTATTTGCTCTGGATTTATATCTCCTAATTGTGTAGCTAATTCTCCATATGTTATTTGACCTTTTTCTTTTGCTTTTTTTAATATGTCTTGAACCTTTTTATTTGTATCTTCTGCTATTTCAGCATCTTCTAATTCTTTTTCATTTTTAGTTTTTGTTACCTTCGCATTTGATTTTTCTGCATCTTTCTTTTCTTTGGTTCTTTTGTTGTTAGTTTTTAATTCTTCTATTATTTCTTCATTATCTTTTTTTGATTTACCCATTATTTAACCTCCTACTTTATCTGAGCCAATCTTATAATTATATCATGTAATTCTTTTTCTAAATTAACTGTTTCCTGTTTATCTATATTTCCATTGTTTAAAGAATCAATTATTTCTTTTTTTCTATTAATTAATTTTTCTTTTTTATAATTGTTTATTATATCTTCTATTGCTTTCTTATCATCTTTTATCTCATAATCATCTGCCATTATACCTGTGAGTATACTAATAATTTCTTCATCATCATTGAAAATCTCTAATATGTTATTTATATTACTATTTCCTTTTTCAAATTCTTCATACAGCTTTTGCATAATTTTCTTGTTCTGTTCTTTTTTTAAATCTTTTGGGGATAATATATTTTTTATCTGTTCATATACCTCGGTTTTTCCATTTAGCAAAATTCCTATTATCATGTTCTCTCTTTTTAGCAATGTTTCTGGAAGAGTTTCCTTTTTCTTTATAACATTTTTTTTATAGTTATTTTCTAAAATCTTTTTTCCTTGATTTTTTGAATAATTTATTTTGTTTATTTCTGCATATATTGCTTCTTTAGAAATATCATATTCTCTAGAAATTTTATCTATATATACTTCTTGCTCCATTCTATTGTCAATCGTGCTTACTAGCTTTGCTATCTCATTCAAAAATTTAATTTTATCATTAACATTACTTAAGTTTAAGTCTTTCTTTAATACTTTTGTTTTAAATTCTATCAATGAAATAGCTTTATCTATTAAATTGTTAAATCTTCCATTTCCGTATTTTATCACATACTCATCTGGATCTTTTGCTCCTTCCATTTGAAGTATTCTTATATCGCACCCAAGATTTGTTAATATTTCTAACCCCCTTAAAGTTGCAGCTTGTCCTGCTGCATCTGAGTCATATGAAATTATAATTTTTTCTGCGTATTTTCTAAGAAGCCTTCCTTGAGCTTCTGTAAGAGCAGTACCACATGATGCAACAACATTTTCTATTCCTCTTTGGTGAAGTGATACTACATCCATATATCCTTCAACTATAATTAGATTTTCTAATTTTGAATTCTTAGCTACATTTAATCCATATAAATTTCTTGCTTTACTATATACTATATTTTCTGGTGAGTTTATATATTTTGGAAGTGAATTGTCAAGAACTCTTCCTCCAAATGCAATATATCTATTTCTTACATCTTGTATTGGAAATATTAATCTATTCTTAAATCTATCTACAAAATTATTTCCCATTTTATTTACTAAATCAGATACTAATATTTCTTCATTGGTAAATCCTTTGTTTTTTAGAAATTTGTATAAATTACTATTTGCAGGTGCATATCCTATAGTATAGTCTTTTAAAGTTTTATTATCTAATTTTCTCTTTTTTACATACTCTTGTGCTGGTTTTGAAATATCTTTATATAATGTCTCATGATAGTATAATGCTGTTTCTTTATTTATCTCATATATCTTTTCTTTTAGTAATTGTTTTTTACTATCTACTTCATTGTCTAAAGTTGGTAAAGTTATTCCTACTCTTTCTGCTAAAACTTCTAAACTTTCTTTAAAATCTAAATTTTCAATTTTGCTTATAAAGTGAATAACATTTCCTCCTACTCCACATCCAAAACAATGAAAAATCTGCTTATCTGGTGAAACAGAAAAAGAAGGTGTTTTTTCTTTATGGAAAGGACATAATCCAAAAAAGTTTCTACCACTTCTTTTTAATATTACATATTGTGATATTATATCTACTATATCATTGCTATTTTTTATATCATCAATTAATTCTTCACTATATCGCACCATTTTTTTGCACCTTTCTTTTACATAATAATATTATTCGACAACCAATTTTGAAATCCTTCCTAATTCAACAAATCAAAAAAAGTGTCTTTTGAAGTGAACCCCAAAAATGTTCAATAAATAAAAAAGGACTTTTAAGAAGAAATAGGAAAATTTCTATTTCTTCTT
>CANQIC010000037.1 GCA_947623865.1 uncultured Clostridia bacterium
TCAAAATCTGTTGTCAGCAATGGCGTGTGGGTTCGAGTCCCACCACCGGCACCAACGACGTATCTGTTCGAACTTTTTATAGAACAGAGAGATACAAAAATCAATCAGAAAATAAAATCTGGTTGATTTTTTTGTTGCCTAAAAACAATATTAAAATCATCCAAATGAAAGGATGGTGTTTGATATGCAGATAATTAAGCAAGAACTAGAATTTGAGAGATGTCAGTTGTACTCGTGTACTTTAATGTCTCTTTTTTGTTAGATTGGAGGTTTGAAAATTGAACGAAGAAAAGAAACAAAGATATATGTTTTACTACTTGGGCAATGACTACAAATGAAAGAACTATCAAAAGAAGAATGTAACAAGTTAAATATTAACTATAATTTAGTTTCTGTATATCCTTGGGAAAATGTAACTGAAGAATTAGAAGAATTGAATAATAGCTAATGAGATAAAGGAGAAAATCAATATTCCAGATTTTCTCCTTTTACTAATGAGTAACATAGCATAAATGCTATGGACACTAATGTTTTATTAATTTAATTATAAACTATTCCATGGCAGAAAGTCAAGCAAAATTCAGAATTTTATTCATTTTTTAATGGTCTTAATCTATATAAACTTCCAAGTTGTGAATTAATTTTATTGCAGTCATTTGGTGAAATAGTAACTAATTGTCCTTTTTTTCTATATGGATCTGTAATTCTCATTTTGCTAACAACCTTTAATTGCTCAACTAAAGCAGTAGAGTCGACTTCTTCTAAATCAATATGAAACCAAAAGCCATCTTGTAATCTTTTAGTTGTTAGTGGAAGAATAGTACAGATAGGTGAATTTTTGGAAGTTCTTAATATTAAAACAGGTCTTAATTTATTTTGCTCACTTCCAATATTTATTCCAAGATTACACCAGTAAATAAAATTATTATATATTGGAAATTTAGGAGTTTTTCCGTTATACCTTAAATTAGCTTTTTCTTTAGTCCATTCAGAAAACTGAATAGCATCAGAATTATTGATACTATTTAATAAATTTTCAGTTTCTTCAATATTATTGTGAATTTCATCATTCATAATCTCACCTCGCTTTTCAAAGTATAACATATTATAAATTATAAGTAAACAAAAGTTTGATATTTTATAAAATTAAAAATGCATTTGACAAAATAAAAAAATGTCTGTATAATAAAGATAGAAAATGAAAGCCACAGAAATGTGTGCTACTATATATATATTTATGATAAACACCACAAAGCTTGGCAGAGCATATGTGGTGCTTTTATTAGTTGTACTATTCAATAAAAAAATACTTTAAAGCTTGTATAAAATTTGAAGTAATGATAGAATAATCATAAAGTGATAAAGTAATATATTTTAAATAATTTTTTTAAAATTCTATTTATGGAGGTAGATAAAATATGATAGAAAAAGAAATTGAATTTGAAGGAAATATATATTATGAGAATGGTAGAATTCAAGCAGATTCTACAACATATATAGAATATAGAAATGATAAAATTCAAAAATTAAAGTTTTTTGAATATAAAGATAGAAAATTATGTGAAGTGCAAGATAAAGAAAAGTTAAAAAAAGCAATTTTAGGAAAATACGAAATATCTGACGGAATAGTTGAATAAAGAGTTATTTAACAAAATACAAATGATTTGTGGAGGAAAAATTGTGGAATCTATAAGAGAAATATTTAAAGATAAAGACTTTAGTGAAGAAGAATTAAGTTATTTAGGAAACGCAATTAATGAATTTGATGAAGTATTTGGAGATTTTGTTTCAAGAGAAGAATTAATTGAAAAGGCAAAAAGCACCATTGATAAAATTGAATTTACAGAAAATTTAGATAGCACATCAACAGGTGCCATAGGATGTTGCGTTTTAAAAGATAAAAAAATACAAATAATGAAAGATTTAGAAGTTGAGGAACTTAAGTCTATTTTTTTTCATGAATTTTTACATGCTATTGTTTCAGACGGGAGGAACACAGGATTTGATAGAGAATATCAAACAATTGATTTTGATGGAGAAAGTAAATTTTATCTTGTTGGAATAGGTTGGAACGAAGGATTTGTTCAAATGATGACTCAAGAGAGGGACAAGAAAGTAGCAAACAAAGTTGTTTCAAAAGGATATCCAATATTAACAGAATTTGTTACCAAATTTACAAATTTATTGGGAAAAAATGAATTAATAGATTTGTATTTTAATCATGCAGACTGTTTTTTGGAATTTATGTATGAAAAAACTGATAGTTTTGGAGAAGAATTTTTAATGCATTTCGATGTAATTCGCAAACATGAGAGAGAAATATTTAGCAAAAAAATGGAATCGCAAGACGATTTTTTTGCGATGTTTAATTTAGGAAAATTTGATATTAATAATGATAAATTAAAAAGAGCACAGGAAAGAATAATGCAAATATATATAGATGCATTAATGAAAGATAGAATAGAAAGCCCTACAGAGTTACAAAATACATTAAATAATATTAGTGAAATGTATAAAGTTTTGTCTAAAACTATTAGCGTACATACAATACAAAGAATAATAGAACAATCAAATCCTGATATATTAGGTAATTTAGAAGGATTAGAGTGGGAAACACAAGTATTAGTAAATAGTGGAATTGAATTTAAAAAATTTATGGAATTAGATACTTCTGAAAAAATAAAAATGCTTATGGAAAATGAATTTGGAGATTCATATTATGAATTGGGCTATGATTATCCATCACTAATGGAAGAGTATTTTTCATCAATAGTGACAGAATTATATGAGAGAAGGAGAGATTTTAGTAAGGAAGATTTATGTGAATGGCTTTTTCATTTTAGAGGTGTAGCACGATATATTGATGAAAACAATTTATCATTTGAAAACTTAAAGATAGAATATAACAATTATCTACATGAAGCAGTCTTTGAGTTATATAATTTATCAGAAAATGGTGAATATGAAAAAGTTTCTACGCTTTTTGTAGATGAACACAGTGAAAATCATGATACAAGGGAATATACGCAAGTAGAAAGCGAAAGATTGGCAGAACTAAGAGAACGAATAAATAAAGAATATTCTATAGAAATAATTGAAGCCGTTGAAGATCAAAATGGTAATTATATAGTTTATGACGACAATGGACAAGTTTTTGTATCAACAGAATTTAATGAAATGGAGAGACCGCTAGAAACAAAGAATTTCGAAAGTATTAATGAGCTTGAATTGGAAATTACAAAAAAGAGAATTGAAAATATGACTACTAGATTGAGAAAACATCAAGAAATGCAAGCACCAGAAATAATTATTCAGCAAGCAAGAGAGGCACTTGAACAAATTTTGAGAGAGAAGGAAAGAGTACTTGAATCAATTAGAAATGCTACAAGAAAGAAAATAACTCCCTCTCAAATAGAAGAAAAAACTATAAATGGGAATGTTACAGTTCAGTCATTACAGATGACTATGGGAGATTTGTCAACTGAAGATAAAAATTTAGAAAATGAGGGTGAAGATTTATATGTTGAATAAAGGATACGCTTATGCGGAAACTTTGGAAGTATTGCAAAATATGGAAGAAAAATATTTTATGCAAATTCCGACAAAGTTTATTGATATGTTAAAAAAAGATGCTCTAAAAAATTATAAAAATCATCTTAATCGGTAACTTTGATAGTCAACATCTAAGTAAAGATACTTTAAATATTTTAGCTGTGATAAACTATAAATTTTGGACAAAAGACGTAGAACATAAAAAATGGTTATTGAATCAATACAAAAAGAATGAAGAATCTCGTAGAAATATCGAAGTTAAAGAGCTATTTAAAGATACGATTGATAAAAAATATGAAGATAAAAATATAGAAAATAAGGAATTAGTGGTTATAAAGAAAGAAAATATTTTCAGAAGGATAATAAATTTTATTAAGAGTATTGGAAAATAGGAATGATTTATATAATAAAATCTTCTTCAGATATAAAATATGATGAACACAACATAGCTCGGCAAAGCGTAACGTGGAGCTTTTATTATTTGCTCAAAATTACTACTATTGCAATAATCAAGGCAAATGCTATAATAGACATTCCTACAAAACTGTAGAAAAGTAAGTATATTATCATTAACATAGCTTGTTCTATCATATAGCACCACCTCCATTCTCACAGTAAAACTGCGTATGTAAAGTGGTAGCACTCATACTGCTTATTCTCATTTTCTATGTTTATAACTATACAATATTATTTGATAAAATACAAGCGAACAAAAAAATTTTTGAAAAATATGTAAATATACTTTTCTTGTATGCCATGTAATTATTGTTTTTTAAGCATTTGTTAAAAAATCCTATAAGAACAATCCGACCAATGACTTATCTGTTCGAATTATAAAACAGATAAATAGAAATATCATTCTGAAAAAAGGATGGTATTTTTTTATTTTCAGTATGTATTATATCATCCCCGAGTTTTGTACCATTGGTCAAAACTCATAGGGGAGAACGATTTAGTTAAGTATACTAATTAATTTGTTTTATTTTTTCAATATTTGCCTTTCAGTATGTAGCCAATAAGAGACTAAAGGGAGCTGTTACATAACTTTCTTACGAAAGTATGTAACCCACTATGACACTTTCAAAACTTCGTTTTGTAAAGATGTCGTGGGCTCCTTGCGGAGGGCTCATAAATTATCTAATCTTACGATAGATAATTTATGTTTGGCTTCGCAAAAGCAAAAGACTATAAGCGATATACTAATACTCTATTTACCTACAATGGATACAATTTTAATAAGCTCAAACAATATTTGAGATTTCAATATGTACTCATTTTTTAGTGTGTATGTAAATAGAATATTGAATTTTACACTTATAGCTCTCCTGATTACCTATTAATACTGGACAAGTTTAGTATTATTTTAATATTTTTTAATAGCCAGTTCGTAATCCCATATGTGACTCGTTTTAGCTTGGCATCTGAGGAATATAAAATTTCTAATGAGACATCAATATTCTTGTATTTTCGAATGAAATACACATAATATATATGACAATTTTAGCTTAAAGTCAACAAATTTGCCAGTTTTTGTTGAGAAAACTGAATAAATATGCTATAATTTATTATATAAAATTTTATTATGCTTTAAGTTTGTCAGTATCTTAGAGTTATAAATATAACAATATCATTGATTAATGGAGGTAAAAAAATGAATCGGCAAAAGTTGGCAACCATTGGTTGCATTATACTATCAATAGTCTTTTCTGTATTGCTCGGCATTTTCATTCATTTCAAAGCATTTATGCCGAAGGTATCTAATGTATATGAAAAGTTGTTGTATTATTCTGAAGATTTGTACAAAGAATATCAGGAAGAAGCAGAAAGGATAATTGTTAGTCATGAATACACTTGTCAGTATCCTGTAAAAACAACCATTTATTCTAAAAATGGTCGGACAACTTTGATAATAGAAGTTGGACAATATGATGAAGGTTTGGGATATTCTGATTATCTAACTGCGACTGTTAAGAACTTCGAAACGAATGAGCAAGAAGTTACTTTTAAGAGAAATAGAAAGAGTGCTGAAGATGCTTATGAAAGTGCTGAAAGATATAGAACTTTGATGGGCACATTCACTTTAGTATTTATTTTTATACTTATTATTTTTACAGCATATCTTATTATAAACTCTTTAAAAGGACTTTATAGGAGAGTACTTACTCCTATATTATTCATTGTAGTAGATATAGTTATTATTATTGCAATGCTGCATTTTTTATAGGAATAGAAATTAACTCAAAAACTGTCAAAACCTATGGATTTTTCTAAAAGAAAGTCCCATAGGTTTATTTATTAACAGGGAAACAAATTTATTGCATTATATAAATATAAATTCCTTAAATATAATTTCTTCAATTGAATTTTTATAATTATTCATAAGCCAACTCATTTTAAAGTATAAGTATTTTTAAATCTTCATCAATAGGATTTCTTTCTAGCATTTGTTTATAAGTACTTTAAATCTTCTTTTGGCTTGTTTATCAGTTTCTACAATATGTTTCCTTAAAGTCTTGTTTATAAACATTATTATGTATTCTGCTTTCTTATGATTTTTTAAATACTCCAATCTTAAATGACCATACTTTCTAATATTATAATCTTTTTCATAATCTTCCTTTTCTAAATATAAGTCAGGAATATAATAATATCCTTCTTTGTGATATGTAAATTTTATTATTCATTTTTAAAAATCTCCTAAAATTTAATTCTACTACTTTTAGACCTATAATTTTATATCTACTAAAGCCGTCTATAAAATCAATATGAATTTTTTATAGCTGGTAGAGCTAGAAATAAAAAAAACATATTAAGAATATGTAAGTTATTTGATGATTATAATATATCTTATTATTGCTTTTTAAAAAATGAAGATGATTGGGGATATTGTAATAAAAATCAAACACCAGAAGAAAAACAGAAAGAATTTAAATCATTAGGACTAAAAAATGATATTGTTTTAAAATTATTTAATAAAGACTTAGAAGGAGAAAAAAGTTCAAAAAATTTATTACTTGTTTTATCAGCTGGAAAAGCAGCACATATAGAGGCTGGAATTGCGTATGGTTTAAGCAAAAAATGTTATGCAATAGGAGAATATGAAGCAAAAGATACTTTATATAATATATTTGATGAAATATTCCCAAATCTAAGTAAATTAGAAAAATTTTTGAATAAATATAATAAATTGATAAATTAGAAGTTAGCAATATAGCTATTGCCCCAAAAAAATAAATTCAATTCTGTAATTTAAATATATATTATCTAAATATAAAATAAATAAAAAAGGTGTTGACTTTTTTTTTATGTAGTATTATCATAAGCATAAAAAGAACTATATGAGGTGGTACAATGAAAGTAACTGAAATATGTGGTTATCAATTTAGTAATCTTGGTTTTATTGCATACTATCATACAAAAATAAAAGATAGAAATATTATACTTCAAAGAACCTTACGATATAACATGACTACAAGCAAACGGAAAAGTAATTGGAAAATTAGATGATTATATTAATGTTGAAGATGATTTACGGTAATGATGAGCAATTAGTTGAACAAAGAATTCAAGAAATAATTCAAGGAGTTATTGAATTTCAAAATAGTGAAGATAGGGATTATTTTGTTGATATGACACCTATTCAAATGCAGAATGGAAGGGAAACAAATTTAAATTTAGCTAACATAATAATATACGATTACCATAGTAAAACTGATAGTGAAAATGCTATTTATCAATATTTAAAGAATGAAAAATTTGAAGATTTAAAGTTATATAGATTAGAACAATTAAAAAAAATTACTCAAAATAATTCTGATTTTTATAGTTTAGAAAAATATTTGGAAGAATATGAAAATCAGTCAGGAAATAAATTAAGTGAATTGCAATTAGAAGGGATAAGGAATTTTGACAAAAAAATTCAAGAGGATGTTATAATTGGTAAATATAATCTAGAAGACTATAGTACTTTTTTAAAATCAATTCCTGATTTATTAAGCAGAAAAAAAGCTTTAGCAATAGGTCGCTTTAATCAAGAAGGATATTTTATATTCACAGATGAAATATATGAAAAGATGCCAGATGTAAAAGACTTTACAACATATACTTATCATAGACTTAATAAAGGTGAAAATAGATTTGCAAAGGAAAATTTTGAAATATCATTACCAAGCATTCGAAAAAGAATGTGGCCGAAGCCTAATAAATCAAAATCAAAATTATGTTGTATAGACTTAAATAATGTTAATCAAGATACTCGTTATTCTGAACTTGATAAACCAAGACCAGTAAAAGTGCATGAAGTAGAAGAACATCCTAATATAAAAATTGTAGGAAAACGGTAATCGTTTTCCTTGGTATTCAGATGATAGTGGTATTTTATTTGCTGGAAGAGAAATAAATTATAAACCAATAGAACTTCAAATAGAGTTATCTGCGGACAATATAGCTATTGATTTAGCTGAAATATCAAGGGAAGGCTTAACAAATGAAGCTCAAGAACATTTGATTGACTTAGCAAATGAGAAAAAGGAAAAAGATGAAAGAAATAAAGAAGAAATATAAATTTCAAACAAAAGGAGGAGGTAAAAGTGTTAAGTCAAGAATATTGCGAAGCTATAGCTGAAACATTAGATATATTAGAACATACCCAAGAAGCCGATGTTAGTAAAATATCAAAAAATTTTATGGATTTTTTGAAAGAAAACACATCAATGACATATAAGCCTAAATTAGATTATAGTAAAAGAATAAAAGATATGGGCTTAAAAAATAAAACTATAGGTATTTTATCAATAATAAATAAAAAGTACTGGTGTAATGATGAAGAAAGAAAAGCATTCGAAGAAAAATTAAAACAAAATGAAATAAAATATCAAAAAGAGTTAAATGAAAAATATAATACAGATAAATTGTTTAAGGATAAAGAATTAAACAAAATAGCAAATACAAAGATGACAGATTTGAAAGAATGTATAGAAATTAAATGGTATCAAAAAATATTTGAAAAAATCTTAAAAATATTTAGAAAAAATTAATTTAACTATTGCTAAATCGAAAAAATTATGTTTAGATACTAATAGCAAATAAATTTATTTATATCGGTATAAATTGTTATGAAAGCAAAAAATAGAATAACATTTTATATATACATAAATAAAATAAATTAAAGGAGGAATCACAATGGACTTAAAAG
>CANQIC010000038.1 GCA_947623865.1 uncultured Clostridia bacterium
ATTTAAGAGAACAAATATTTTTTAGTTGGGACATTTTCTCATTTCTTTACTTAAGACATTATCACATTTCTTTCATACTAAACACAAGAATTCAGCTTGTGTTACTAGACTTTTTTACCTTTATATGATATAATTAATCCCGTTTTATAATATAAATGTTAAAAATGTATATTATTATATAATAGAAAGGTTTTTATGGACGAGATAGTAAAGGTATTGCCTAATTTTAAAAAATTTAATGATTATATAAATAATGTAAAAGCAGGTGTAAGTCCTATAATGTTATCAGGGCTTACTGATGTTGCAAAGGTTCATTTTGCATATTCAACTTCATTTTATTCTGAAAAGCCTATTTGTATTATTACATATAATGAGTTGCAAGCTAAAAAAATCATAAAAGATTTAGAATACTTTTCTGATAATGTTGAATATTTTCCAAGAAGAGAAATTTTAGCATATGATTATTTAGCAGAAAGTAAAGAAATTTCTTATGATAGAATAAATTGTCTAAATAGTATATATGATAAAAAAGCAAAAATTATAGTAACAACAATAGAAGCAGCATCACAAGAAATAGTATCAAAAAAAACTTTATATAATAATGTTTTTGAACTAAAGCAAAATATGAGTATTAATTTAGATGATATGAAACTTAAATTAAATGAATTGGGATATGAAAGATGTGATTTAGTAGAACAAGCATCTGAATATAGTATAAGAGGTGGAATAATAGATATTGCTATTTCATCAAAAAAAGGAATTAGAATTGAACTTTGGGGGGATGAGATAGATTCACTTCGTGAATTTGATATTGAAAATCAAAGATCAACAAATAAAATAAAGAGAACTAAGATATATCCTGCATCAGAGTTTGTATTAGAGGATAGCCTAGAAAAAGTTACTGAAAGAATAAAAAATAAATCTAGTGAAGATGAAAAAACATTAGAAGATATAGAGTCAATAAAACAAGGTGATTATTTAAGTAAAATAGATAAATATTTTAATAGTTTTTATCAAAACAGAGTAACCATTATAGATTATTTGGAAGATGACTATATAATATTTTTAGATGAGATTGGAAAAATAAAAGCAAGATCTGAAAATATAATAAAGGATAATAGTAATGTTATAAAAACATTAGTAGAAAAGAAAAGAGACATTCCAGAATCTCTTGCAGATTTAAGAGATTATATTAAATTTTTAGAAGTAATAAAAAAAGTACAAACAATATACTTAGAAAAACAAGATATTGGATTTGTAGATAAACAAAGTATGCATGCAAAAAGAAACGGATATAGCTTTAGCTATAGGGAGGTCAACTTTTTTCGTAGTTCAATGGATCTATGTATTCAGGAGATACAACAAGCTAAAAAAGATGAAAAAACAATAGTAATACTTACAGGAAATAAAGATAATGTGAGTAAATTAAAACAAATTCTTGATGAGAAAATAGAATCAAATACAGATGATATTATTATACAAAGTGGAGAGCTATCTGCAGGATTTGAATGTTTTGATTTTAATTTATTAGTAATATCTGCTAAAGAATTATTTAGTAGTAGACCGAAGAAAAGGAGAAAATCAAGTTTAGAATTTAAACAAGGTGAAACCGTAATATTTTCAGACTTAAAAGTAGGAGACTATATTGTCCATAAAATTAATGGAATAGGACAATTTATTGGAGTAAATACTATAAAGGCAGATGGTATAACAAAAGATTATATAAAAATAAAATATAAAGATGATGACATGTTATATATTCCTACATCTAATTTAGATAATATTAGAAAATACATTGGTGTAGGAGATAAAGGACCAAAATTAAATAGACTTCGGAAGCAAAGAATGGGCAAATACAAAACAAAAGGTAAAATCTAATTTAAGAGAAGTCGCACGTGATTTAATAGAGTTATATGCAAAAAGAGAAAAAATAAAAGGTTTTGCATTTTCTAAAGATAATGAGTGGCAGAAGGAATTTGAGGCAAGTTTTGAATTTCAAGAAACAGATGACCAAATCCGAGCTATTGAAGATGTAAAAAAAGACATGGAAAAGTCAAAGCCAATGGATAGATTACTTTGTGGAGATGTAGGATATGGAAAAACAGAGGTTGCAATAAGAGGAGCTTTTAAGTCATGTATGGATCAAAAACAGGTATGTTATTTAGTTCCAACAACAATACTTGCAAATCAGCAATATGAAGCATTCAAAAACAGAATGAAAGAATATCCAATAAAGATAGAGTTATTAAATAGATTTAGAACAAAAAAACAGCAAGAAGAAATTGTAAAAAAATTAAAATTAGGCGAAATTGATATTATAATTGGAACTCATAGATTACTTAGTAAAGATGTAGAATTTAAAAACTTAGGATTATTAATTATAGATGAAGAACATAGATTTGGTGTAAAAGATAAAGAAAAAATAAAAAAGCTAAAAACAAATGTAGATGTTTTAAGTATGACTGCAACTCCAATTCCAAGAACTCTTCATATGTCTATTGTTGGAATAAGAGATATGTCATGCCTTTACGAACCACCACAGAATAGGAGACCAGTTCAAACTTATGTATTAGAACATGATAATGAAGTAGTAAAAGAGGCAATAACAAAAGAGCTAGAAAGAAAAGGTCAAGTATTTTACTTATATAACAAAACAGAAACTATTCAAAGAAAAGCAAATGAGATATTACAGCTTGTTCCTGAAGCAAAAGTAGGATTTGCACATGGAAAGATGTCAGGAAAAGAACTAGAAGATATAATGATAGATTTTGTAAATAAAGATATAAATGTTTTAGTGTGTACAACAATACTAGAATCAGGAATTGACATTCCAAACGCAAACACTATAATTGTAGAAGATGCAGATAGATTAGGCTTAGCACAGCTTTATCAAATAAGAGGTAGAGTAGGAAGGTCTGATAAACAAGCTTATGCATATATTACCTATAAAAGAGACAAACTAATAAATGAAGTTGCTGAAAAAAGACTAAAAGCAATAAAAGAATTCACAGAATTTGGTTCAGGATTTAAAATAGCAATGAGAGACTTGGAAATAAGAGGTGCAGGAAGTTTAATAGGAGAAATGCAACATGGACATATGGATCAAGTTGGATACGATACTTATTGTAAATTATTAGATGAAGTTGTAAAAGAGATGAAAGGGATAGAACTAGAAGAAGATATAGATGTTAGTATTGATATTAATGTTTCTAGTTATATACCAGATAGCTATATTGAAAATGAAAGTCAAAAGATAGAAGTATATCAAAATATTGCATTATGTGTAAGTATGGAAGATATAAAAAACATTGAAGAAGATATTATAGATAGATTTGGAAAAATGCCAAAAGAAGTTATTAATCTTTTAGAAATAGCAAAAATAAAAGGAATGTGCAAAAATTTAGGTATAACTAAAATAACTCAAAAGCAAGATAGTATTGTATTTAATTTTAATCCTGATATTTTCACAATGGATATAGACAGTATAGTTAAAAAGTATAAAAATAGAGTAAGGTTTTCTCCGGCAAGAGAACCATATATTACGTATAAGTTAGAAAATAAAGACAATGTTTTAAAAGAAATTATAGATTTTTTAAATATATAAATAAATTGTAATTTGTGTGAGGAAATTCTAGGGACTGTCCCTAAAAATCACCAATTTTGGGGATTTTTGGGACTGTCCTGAATTTTCCGAACATGAAACAAACAACAATTTATTTAAGAAAGGATTTATCATGGTAATTACAAGTAAAGATAATGAAACTATTAAAAAAATAAGAAAGTTAAAGGAAAAAAAGTATAGAGATATAAATGGAAAATATGTAATAGAGGGAATTAAACTAATAAGAGAAGCAATATCTGAAAAAGAGGATATAGATACAATTGTAGTGTGTGATAATTGTATAAAAACTGGAGAAATAGATCAGAAGATTTTGTATGAAATTGCAAAATATAATTGTGTTTATGTGGATGAAAAAGTATTCAATAATATGACAGATGTACAAAATCCACAAGGAATATTAGCAGTTATAGATAAGAAAAACTCTAATAAAGATATAAATTTTAATGAAGATTTAATAGTAGTTTTAGATGATATACAAGATCCTCGGAAATTTAGGAACTATACTTAGAACTATAGATAGTACACGGTCTCACACAAGTAATAATATCAAAGAAAAGTGGAGATGTATTCAATCCAAAAGTAGTACGTTCAACAATGGGAGCTATATTTAGAGTAAATATTATTGAAAGCGAAAATTTAGTAGACACTTTAAAAGAACTAAAAAAACATAAATTTAAAATAACAGCTACATCACTACAAGCAGAAGATAGTATTTATGATGTAGAGTATAAAAAAACAGCAATTATTATTGGTAATGAAGCAAATGGAGTTTCAAGAGAAGTTTTAAATTTAGCTGATAAAAAAATAAAAATACCAATGCTTCGGTAAAACAGAAAGTTTAAATGCAGCAGTAGCAACAGGTGTTATTCTTTACGAATATGTAAGACAAAAATTGAATTAAAAAATAGGATTTTGAGGACATACCTCCAAAATCCTATTTTTTACTTTTTGTTAAAATTTCTAATATTTTTGGATATAATTCCTCAGCATTATTATTCCAATTATCAGATATTGCCTTTGCTTGTTCTCTTGAACCTGCAAAAACTTGTAGTTCAAATAATGTTTGATTATTTTCAACAATTTTGCACTTAACACTATAATCAGTTTCGCTATGTGGGATAAAATCACTAGTTACAGATACTTTATTTTGAAATTCACCTAAAGTTTCTTTAAAATTATTATCAACCCTAAATTTAGAAATACCAGGAATAATATCCTTAACTAAAGATAAAGCCTTTTTTCCCTCAGATGTAAGCTCATATATAGATTCATTATTTTTTGTATAATTTATAATATATTTATTTTCTAATAGGTCCAATAAAAATTGTTGAAAATAAAAATAATTCATATTATCAATAGAAACAACTAACTTCAAAAGAGCATCATTACTAATAGGTTTTGATACTTTATCTAATATATATAAAATTAAAGCTTTTTTTTCTGCTAAAGTTTCATTATCTGAAGTTAATTTCATAAAAACCTCCATTTAAGCAGTTCAATATTGTGCATATTAATTATTAAAAAAGTATAACATAAATTTTATAAAATTACAATAAAGAAAACAGGAATAAAAGAGGTTGTTGAACTTGCAAAACTTATGTAAACGTGATATAATAATATATGGTATTATTTAGTAAAAGTGTAAAGGATGGTAAAAAATGAAAAAAAACATTACATTTTCTAAGTTTAAAAATCCCGTTAATAATTTTGGTATGATAATAAAAGAGTTAAAGGAAATTGCAGAAAGAGATAGCGTTCCAGTAACAAAAGTTCTTAATGATTTTATTTCAGCCTTAAAAAACTTTAATAATGAAGATTCTGAAATTGAATTTCAAGATATTGTATTAAAAGGACTTACCCCAGAAATGATTAAGGATTTTACTATATATGCTAATAGAATGAAAAAAATACATACAAAAAAAGAAAGTCAAAGTAAAAAGAATGAGTCAAAGAAATCTAATGCAGATGAGATAGAAGTAAAATGGACTAACATAGAAACAAGCATAAATAAGTTAGTTTTAGATAAAAAACAAGGTACTGAAATAGAAATATTAAAGAGAACTATATCAGAGATAGAAGAAGGAAAATCTAAATATGATATTGGAAAGAAAGAGAAAAAAAGTATTCTGAAAAGATTAAATGATAGATTAAGTAAAGCATGTGATAAACAAGAAAGAGAAAAAAAAGATAAAATAAATGCTGAAAAGGCTATGCAACAAATTGAAGAAATAGTTGAAAGAGAATATAGTAAAGAAAATATCAAGGATGAAGTTAAATATTGGGTATCTATTAAAGATATAATTGCTAATGGAAGTAAAGATAATGAATTTAATATAAAAATAGGAAAAGGTGCAAAAGAACAACTACTGAAAATTATAGATGAAAGAATTAGTTTGAAAAAAGATAAAATATATTATAATCAAGTAAAGACATTTACAAATGATTTCCAATTTTTAATGCAATATCCTGAAATAGTAAGATCAATGCATGGAGGTAAAAATAAAAAATTTACAGATAAAGAATCATATGATAGATTTTGCTCCTTAAGATTATTATTACAAAAAGGATATGATGAATATACAGAAATAGATAATCTTCTTAAAAGTAAGGATATAGATGATGCAGACAAGAAAATTTTAACTGTAAGAAAAAGTGTTATGGATAAAGAAAAAAATAATAAACAAAAACCAGATGAAGCAAGATAGAAAAAAATGAACTGTTGACCAATAAGAGTCAGCAGTTTTTTAAAATCCCTAAGAAAAATCCCTAAAAAAGAGCAAAATGTAATAGAAATAACATGAAAATGACATAATTTATCGTTACAACTTTGTAGAACTGAGTTCCGTAACGACTTCTACTGAAAATTGTGTAACATAAAAAAACATCTATATTTACAAATAAAATGAAATATGCAAAGATATTATTGAAAGGATAAAAATATTTACAAGCAAAGGAGAAAACAAATGAAAAAGAAAATATCATTAATGGTATCAGTAATAATGTTATTACAAATATTATTACCAATATTAACAGTAATATGGGAAAGTGATTTTACAATAAAGTCAGTGGCAGAAGAAGCAACAGGAAATGGAATTGTATGGACATACACTTTATCAAATGGAGAAGCAACAGGAGTAAAACCAAAAAATAAGGATAGCCTACCAATAGAAGTAACAATACCAAGCGAACTAGATGGGCATAAAGTAACAAGTATAGGAAGTTCTGCATTTTATCGCTGTGACAGTTTGACAAGTATAACGATTCCAGAAGGTGTAACAAGTATAGGAGGTGATGCATTTTATCGCTGTGACAGTTTGACAAGTATAATAGTAGAACCAAACAATCAGAATTATAGCGATGACAATGGAGTATTATTTAATAAAAATAAAACAGAAATAATACAATACCCAGCAGGAAAAACAGAAACAGAATATAGAATTCCAGAAGGTGTAACAAGTATAGGATTTTCTGCATTTGAATATTGTGACAGTTTAACAAGTGTAACAATTCCAGAAACTGTAACAACTATAGGAAGCTCTGCATTTTATAATTGTGATAGTTTAACAAATATAACGATTCCAAAAGGTGTGACAAGTATAGGAAGGATTGCATTTTTTGACTGTGACAGTTTAACAAGTATAACGATTCCAGAAGGTGTAACAAGTATAGGGGATTGTGTATTTTGTAGTTGTGACAGTTTAACAAGTATAACAGTAGAACCAAACAATCAGAATTATAGCGATGATAACGGAGTATTATTTAATAAAAATAAGACGGAAATAATACAATATCCAGCAGGAAAAACAGAAACAGAATATGTAATTCCAAATAGTGTAACAAGTATAGGTCGGTGTAATACTGGGTAAAACTGAACAGGTATTTAGGGATTGTGACAGTTTAACAAGTATAACAATTCCAGAAAGTGTAACAAGTATAAGGAATAATGTATTTTATGGATGTGACAGTTTAACAAGTATAACAGTAGAACCAAACAATCAGAATTATAGCGATGAAAATGGAGTATTATTTAATAAAAATAAAACAGAAATAATAAGATACCCAGTAGGAAAAACAGAAAAGGAATATAGAATTCCAAATAGTGTAACAACTATAGGAAGTTCTGCATTTTATAATTGTGACAATTTAACCAGTATAACAATCCCAAGTAGTGTAATAAGTATAGAAGATTATGCATTTTATCGCTGTAACAGTTTAACAAGTGTAACAATTCCAGAAAGTGTAACAAGTATAAGGAATAGTACATTTTTTGAATGTCACAGTTTAACAAGTATAACAATCCCAGAAAGTGTAACAAGTATAGGAGATTATGCATTTTATCGCTGTAACAGTTTAACAAGTGTAACAATTCCAGAAAGTGTAACAACTATAAGAAGTTCTGCATTTGAAGACTGTAATAAATTAACAATTTATACATGGAGTGGTTCAAAAGCAGAAGAGTATGCAAAAGATAATGATGTACCATATGTACTTTTACCATTGAATAGTATAAAAATAAGTCAGGCACCAACAAAAACAATATACGTAGTAGGAGAAAACTTTGATACAAAAGGAATGAAAGTAACAGCAACATTTAATGGTGGAACTAGTACAGAGATAACAGATTATATAGTAACAGATGGAAATAATTTAACAGCAGGAAAAACGAGTGTAACAATAAGCTATACAATAGATGGAGTAACAAAAACAACGACACAGCCAATAACAGTAACACAAGCGAGTACAGAAAGAACTTTAACAGGAATAAAAATAAGCAAGGCACCAACGAAAACAAGTTATATAGCAGGGCAAGACTTTGATAAAGCAGGAATGGAAGTAACAGCAACATACAATGATGGAAGCAGTCAGAAGGTAACAAATTATACAATACCAGATGCACATAGTCTAACAGTAGGAAAAACGAGTGTAACAATAAGCTACACAGAAGGTGGAGTAACAAAAACAACGACACAGCCAATAACAGTAACACAAGCAAGTACAGAAAAAAGTGTAACAAAAATAACACTAAGTAAAGTACCAACAAAAACAAAATACATACAATC
>CANQIC010000039.1 GCA_947623865.1 uncultured Clostridia bacterium
ACTTACACCATGTTCAGCACTATTTGTCGCAAAAGATGTCCTCAATGAATATGGAACTACATTTCCTAGGTTATATTTTGTACGGAACTGTCTTAGTGGTTTAGCGAGTGAATCAGTTAGATATGGTCTATAGTATCTTGATTGAAATACATACTCTTTTTCACTCCAAAAGCGTTTTTTCTTCTTTAATTTTATTGAATTTTTAAATTTTTCTTTCTGTTCTTCCTTATGTTTCAATAGTGCCTTTTTTAATCTAGGGTGTAAAGGTATTGTTCTGTAACTTTCCTCTGTTTTTAACTTATCTAATCTTTTCTCTCTACCTATTATATTACAGTCATCATCATATACTGCAAAACTTTTATATGCGTCATCTAGTTGTATTGTATCTTTTTCAAAATCAATTCGACACCATTGCAAGGACGCACTTTCTTCTGGGCGACACCCTTCACATAGGAGAGACAAATAAAGTAATGAAATATCTGTGTTTTCCTCCTCTAACTTTTCCATCCATAATTCTTCAATATCTCTTGTTACTAAAACTCTTTTCTTTTTTCCTTTTCTAGCTGGTCTTTTGGGTTTATCTACTTTTAACATAAGATTTTCTATACCATCTTTTTTCTTAACTGCATACTTGTATAACATTGATAGCACTATATAGATAATCCTTTTGTTATCATATCCATTTTGTTCTTTAAGTAGTTTCTCTATAATATCAGTAGTTATTTGTTGCAAATACACTATTTTGTTTTTCTCCATAAAAGGTAATATTTGTTTAAATAATGGTCTATAGTATCCATCTACTGTAACTTGACTTATTGGTCTTGGATTTTCAGGACTTGCCGTACATAAAGAAAGTTTGTATTTAAACCATTCCTTTGCAAACTCTGAAAATAATATATTGCTGTCAGCTTCTTTAGTAACATTTTTAACATTATTTGTTGAAATAAAATTCAGAGGTATGGCAGAGGAATTAGGAAAAGTATAATCTGTTATAACTCCATTTTGCAGCGTGATTGTATCTGTTATTTTTGAATTTATATAGTTAATATTATTTATAATATTAGATACACTTTGCATTATCTCATCAGTATTTGTTCCTAAGTCATTTATACTTTTAACTAATTTTGGTATTACACATTTACTAATTTTAGTTGTAATTAATCCCTTTTGAAATGTGTCCTCTAGTTTTTCTTCCATTTTATATAATAAGTGTAATACTGCTAAATCTATTGTTACTCCAAAGCCTTCTAATCTAGGATTTTTTTCATTTCCTAACTTAAAAGATATTCTAGCAACATATCCATCATCTCTTTCTTTTATGGATATTTCATATATTCCAGTTCTTTCTTTTACAAGTTGCACTTTAAAAACTCCCTTCAATATTCACGAGTTAAACTGTGTTGAAAACTGTTATTTCAGCTACACAGCTTAACACTATTATTTTTTTTAATCAACTCTCTAAATTTATTTTTTATAAATTCCTTTGTGCTTAGAGAAGAATGCAACTAACTCATCTTTGATGATATATACTTTGCTATTTTTAGAATCTCCTTGTCTAATACAAGGAAAACCTTTAATTTTTAACATATTTAAAAGGGTGTTTCTTCCGTACACCTATAATTTTAGTTGCTTCTTTAATACCTATTAAAATAGGTTCTTGATTTTCATTCATCTTATCCTCTTTTCCCAAAATAAGGGACAAGGGGTATTCTCAAGTTGTAAGCTTATTCTGTTTTTCTGTTAAAATATTCTTGTAGTTCTTGTTTTCCTATATAAAAAAACTTAATTAAAATTATCTATATTTTTCAATAAATTTATCAAATGTCTTACTATCAATGTGATTTTCTCTATATTTTTTTCTTTTTAAAATGCGATAGCTCTGATATTCTTTATTAGTTAAATCACCTTCATTGTGCATTTTTAATAGTAAATCTTCTAAAAAATATTCACTTATTGGATTGCCTATTGGGTCATCTATTTTATATTGATAATTTGAAATTGCTGTACATACACCAAAATCAAAAAAATATACATATATTTCTTCCTCTTTTAGTTTATCCAGTATTGTTATTATATTGTCTATATTTGCTACACACTCAAATATATAAAGTAATGTTTCAAAATGTATTAAGCTTTCATAATTATCTTTTGCATATTTTAATAAGATGTCAAAAACAGGAATCGTTGTATTAAAAGATATATTTCCACTTCGTATTAATTCTATTTTTCCTTCTTTTATAAGTTTTCTGCATTGTTGTTCAATTTCTCTCCTACAGTTGTTTAGTAATTTTTTTAATTGGATATAGGACATTTGCTCTATATCTTCTAATCCTTCGCCATCTTTTATGAGTTTAATTCCTGTCGAAAATTTTTCTTGATGATAAAACTCAACTTCAAGACCTAGTTCTTTTGTTTGTTCTATCATTTGTTGTAGTTCTTTTTTACTTAATTCTACTATTCTTTTTTCATATCCTTGTGGATCTTTATCTACCTTTTTAAATACAGTTGATATTAAATTTTGTTCAATAACATATTCGCTCATTATTTTTCTTCCTTTCTTTTAATATATTATTTTAAAATATTTCAGAAGCTTTTCTCGAACTAAATTCTAATTCTTTAGTCGCTATTACATTTTTCTTTTCTACTTTATTTTCCTGTTTTCTTAATCTTTTTTCTTTAGCAAGTTTCTTTTTTAGACTTTTTATATTATTTTTTATAGTTTTATATGATGTTTGCAAGTTCCAATTTTCTTGTAGCAAAAAAGAAAAATGACAAGTATATCTTTGTCTTAAATATTCCTCAAATATTCTTTGTTCTTTTTCCAAACTTTCATAGAATATCTTTCCTAGTTTCATTTGGAAATTATTTTGTATTTATAAGTCAAAATAATCTGTCTCAAATTTTTCTGCATTATTATAGTTCCATTTTAATAAAGCAATAAAAGTATTCATGCTTTTATTAAAATATTTTTTTTCTTTATTTTGCATTTTTTTAAAAGTTTTTTTATCATTTTTGTAATTCTTTAATGCCACTTTCTCTCTTTTAACAGAAAAAAAGCTTCCATCAAATTGTGCTATTCTAGTTTTCATAACAAATCTCTCCTATTTCTATAATTTTTATAATATGCCCTGCTCTGTTTTTGAACAAGGCATATTTTTTTAAAAGTTTGAAGCATCATTTTTCATATATGCAATGTTACTTTTTCTTACCATTTTCGGATAGCCATCCTTATATCTAATATCAAAAAGTTTAGTTTCCTCAACTTCGGTATAAAATTTATTCCTACCTTTCGCTTTGTAGCCGTTATCTGAACACCAAACCTTGTATTCTTGATAAAATTCTGGTCTATCAATTTTTTGTCCTTTTTGTAACATTTCTTGAATTTGATTTGAAGCAATAAAAGATAAAACAGAGTTGTTGTCTTTTCTATAAGTATCTAATACTTTATTACTTTCTTCCTCATTTGCAAAATCTCTACTATCAGATTCTAGTAATTCTAGATATGCTTTAACACTTATAGAAGCTAAATATTCTAGTGCTTCTTGTGTAAATAACTTTCTTTTGTTAAACTTCTTTTTAGCTTCATCACTAAATTTAGCCTCAAAAAGTAAAATATTTAATCTTCTATAAAAACCCTCTGTTGTATCTTCTACTCTTGGAAGTTCATTAGCTGTAAAAATATTTTTAGCATATGGTTTAATGCTATATCTGTCTTTATATTTTTGTTCTACTGACATCTTATCTCCTGTTACAATACTTTTAAATACTTCTACAGATTTTAAGTGATTTCTTGGGAGTTCAGCTACAACATTTAGTAATTTATTAGTTAATTCAGAAGCATAAAATCTTCCTCCTTGCAATTCATGTATTGAAACATGACAAGTATTTTCTTCTCCGATTAAATTGCTTATTAATTCTACTAAAACTGATTTTCCATTTTCTGCTGATTTTCCATAAAATATGAAAGCTTTTTGAAGTTCAACACTTGTTGTCATTGAATAACCTATTATTTGCAATATTGCTTTTTTTCTACTTTCAATATTACTTGTGATGTCATTTAAAAATTTTTCTATATCCTCATTCGGATTTGCATTTTCAACATAATCACAATTTATCTGATTTAGCATAAAAATATCAGGACTATGTTTAATAAATTTTTTAGAATCTAAATCGAAAATTCCATTTTGGAAGTTTATGTAGTTATCATATCTGTCTGTTTGTCTTTCTCTTCCTAGAATTTTCAAATATTCTAAAATCTCCCTTCTTTTACTTTTTTCTAAACTTCTATTTATGCCGTATATTATTTCTTCTATTCGTCCATTTTCCAAAACATATACGCCACAATCATAAATATAAAAATTTTCTTTATAAAACTTTACATTTCTATCAAGCCAAATATCTTCTGCAATATCATATAGTTGTTTTTCTTTTGAATTGCCTTCTTCATAATATTGGTCATCTATTTCTTCTGTTTTAACTTGATTATTGTTTTCATCAATTTCATTTTCTACAGGTACTGCTGTATCTGACAGCTTTTTCAAATCAAACAGCCCTTTACAATGTAGCTCTGATGGGTCTTTTGCTCCTAGGGCTCTTGAATTTATTTTATATACTTCTTTATCTGTTAATACTCTTTTTACAGATTTAACAAATTCTATTGCTGCCTCATCTTCTTCAGAATGTACATAAATTCTTTTGAATTTTGCTAGGTCATTTTGAAATTCTTTTTTAAAAATGGTAGCCCCTGGAACTCCAATAGCTTGTATATTATAATACCATAGTGTTTGAGCATCAGATTCTCCTTCTACTAAAATTATGTACTCATCTGTATAATTTTTGATTTTCCATAATCCATATAGACATGCTTTATCTCCACTGTTCCAAGAAAATCGTTGCTTCCCTGTAATATGTCTAAATCTTGTTGCTATTTGATTATGATTTTCATCAAAATATGGAATTTTAACTTTACCTTTGTAACTTGATACTCCTAAATCTTTTAGGTATTCTATCGGAAGCTGTTTTTCAGCAGAATAAATTTCAATAGCTGTATTTCCATTACAGTTATTTATTTTTTTCCAAGCCTCCTTGGTAGTAATTCCTTCCATTGCTGCTATAAATGTTGTAATGTTTCCACTTTCTCCACAACTAAAGCAATGATATAATCCTGTTTCCATATTTATATTAAAGCTAGGATTTTCATCTTTATGTGTTCCAAATGGACACCTACATTTTAGTTCCTCTTCATTTTCTTTAATACTACCGTCATCTATAAGATGATTTCTAATTAAATTCTCAAATTTATACATTTGAAAATCCTCCTTATTAAAATTTTAGGAGCTTCACTTGAATATATTTAAACAATGTTGTATAATGATAAATGAAAAATATTCGTGCAAAGCACCTGTTATTTTTTAAGAAACTCTCTAGCCTTCAATCTGTTGAGTTTCTTTTTTTGTTATTTCATCAATAATTGTTTTAAAAAACAAATTAGCTTCTTCATTATGTTGGTCTATATCATAAAATCTGATTTCAAAATCTTCATTAAGACAAGCTATGTTTTTTGCTACTCTTTTGATGATTTCTATTTCTTCTTCGGGCATTATTTTTCACCTCTTTTCTATTTATTTTTCAATGTGCAATTTTGACACCAGTTCTTGCATTTCGCTCATCACACCCCTTTATATTTGATTTTTTCAGTATTTGTGCTATAATTTTATTGTTACTGTGCTACAATATTGAAACTTAAAAATTATAGCTTAATTATATGATACAATTATTTTAAAATACATATATAAAACTTGTCAACACTTACAACCATATTGGTTACAGGCGATAAGCATTAGATAACAAAAGGGGGAAATGTTTAATAATGATAAACAAAATTGTATGTGAAAGAATTGATGAAAGACTTATAAAATTAAATTGGTCAAATTCAGACTTTTCTAGGAAATTATATAATAATGCTAACAGTAGCAATCGTTCTAAAATTACAAAATGGAGAAACAAGCAAAGTTCTCCAAAAAATGATGAAATTCCTAGAATTGCAGAAGTATTACGGATGCACAAAAGAATATTTACTTGGTTTAGAAGAAACCATTTCTGCCGATAATGCCTCTATAAATAATGTTACAGGTTTACTTGATGAAGCAATTAATGGCTTAAAAACACTAAAACAACAAATTGAAGAATATTCCCACTGCAAAAAGTGTGAAACTCCTGATAACTGTAATAATTGTAAATATGATATGCTGAAAAGTATTGATTTAATGTATGAAGGTGGTTTTAGTTATACAGATGTAATTAGTCATATTATTGGAGATGTTAACTTATGGGAAATCATACTTTATGAGGCAGAAAGAGTGATGGCTTGGCACATATCAGATGATTATAGATATAGATTTGAAGAAATTTTAAATGAATATGGAGATGGTAGTGGTAATAAATTGCCTAGCAAAATCGAAATTAAAGAAATTTCAAAAATAAATATTTCTAATGCTATCTCCAAGTCTTTTAATGAGTATATTTCTAAAAAACTAAAAGAATTAAAAGTAGATGAATTAACTATTTCAGAACATGAAATGAAATTTGTTACAAAATTTAGAAATAATAAAAAAAGTTTTTGATAATAAAATTTCACTTTTTCACTTAAATTACAATTATAAGTGAAAAAGTGATTTTTTTGTTATATAAATTTTTAAATATAAGAAATAAAATTTTATGTGGCTAGTTTTAAATTATGTCAAGCATTAATTATTTTTATTATGCAATGTTTTCTTTTAGTTCTGATTTATATTTGTAGTAGCTGTTTCTTGACACATCTATTAACTTAATTACTTCTTTATCTGTTAGTGATCCATCAAAATCTTTAGAATATTTAATTATTAAAGCTTTAGCTTCTACAGATTTTTTTGTAGTTAATTTAGCTCCTTTCTTTTGTCCTATTTGTTTACCATTTAATTTTGCAGTTAGCATTCCCTCAGAAGTTCTAATATGTAAAATTTTTACTTCTTTTTCTGATTCTTCAAATGCTCTGAAAATTTGCTCTTTTACTAAATTCATAAGTAATTTATTTATAATATCAAATAAAGCTGTAGTAAATTCATTCATAGTTTCACTATCAGTATTTATTTGTATATCTATTTGTTTGGTTTCTAGTGCTTGTTTATATACTGAAGTATTTATATGTGGTTCTTTTAGAAATACAAGATTAATACCTTTGCTAAATAATTCTTGATATAAATTAAATCCTTCTTCTGCATTTCTTGACATTCTGCTTACACTATCAAAAATTAAAGTATCTCCTGGTTTTAGAATCTTTAATAAATTTTCAAATTCCTTTCTTCCTTCTAATTTAGTTCCAGTATAAGTTTCCTTAATTATTGTAGCTTTTGGGTATTGCTCCAAAATATTTCTAACCTGCCTATCAATATTTTGTTTTCCTGTACTTATTCTTGCAACACCATATTCCATATTAACTTTTACAGGCATTATAATTCCCCCTTCATTTTAGTACCAATTTTAACCTTCGTTATATTTGGTACTGTTAGCTTAACATAGCTTTTAGAGAACTTCAAGCCTGTTTTGGTACTTTTATTATTAACCTTACTTTTGGTACTAAAACCTTTTAGAAGAAGTAGAGAATAGAGAAAATAAAAATAACAGAAGCTTCTGATTTACTTCTGTTACTTATATATTAATCTAAATATTTTTTTAATGTTTCTTCCTTTATCTTTCCATCTTGAACATCTGCAAGAGTTTCATTTGCTGCTTTTTCACCAAATTTAGTATATAATTTATCATAAGTATCAATTGACATTTTAGGGTGTACATCTTTTCCATATCTATCAGCAAACCATCCCATAAATTATACCTCCTTTAAAAATTTTGTTATAATACTAATTTATTTCTATTTTTAATTATATCATATTTTGACTTATATATCAATAAAATTAGCACTAAGATTATAGCTTATTCATAAATTGATATATTTATCCATAATTCCTTCAAACGAGGTTTGATTTCTAGGGGTTTTTGTGAAATAACTGGTATTAGTTTATGCTGTTATTTTTCTTGTTTTCAAATTATGCACTAAATCCAATTTGTCTATTACTTGGTTTAGTTATCATCTTATTTACTGCATTTGTTACATCTTCTGCAATTATTGTATTTATATCTTTTAGTTTATTTCTTCTTACTCTTGTTGCTTGTTCAAATAAGATGTGTTCATATAAGTTCCTTACTAATCTTCCGTTACCAAAATCATCTAATTTATTCTTGATTTCATTATATAAGAAGTCCATTACTACTTGTTTGCAGTTCTTATTTAATTTAAAATGTTCTTCTTTTACTTGGTTTCTAAACATTTGATATAATTCATCTATTGAATAATCAGGAAAATCAATTTTAAATGCAATTCTACTATTAAATCCAGTATTACTTTTCAACAATTCTTCCATTTC
>CANQIC010000040.1 GCA_947623865.1 uncultured Clostridia bacterium
TGATATGACCATTTGGTTTTCTTTTTAGCTGCAAATCCAAATGGTGCTGTACCTTGTTGTAAAGATATTCTGATAAATTCCTGTGATTTATTAAGTAATTTTGCTGCTTTCCAAATTGGAACATTGCTACAAGAATCAATTGATAAATCATCCGTATTTTCTTTGTTCAAATCTTCAACTGTGCAATTTAAAACTAATGCGATTTTTTGTTGAACATCTTCTTTTGGAATGTTTACACCTGATAAATATTGACTTATTGATGACTTATTTTTTCCAATTTCCCTTGCAAGTTCAACTGGTTTTATTTCATTGTCATTCATTATTTGTTTTAAATTACTTGCAAAACTCACATTCATTCACCTTTCTTGTATCTTATAAGATACATTTATTTTAAAAAAAATTTCTCTATTTTCTTTCTTAATGCTCTTTTATCTTCAATATTCCAATATCTAATACTTGAAATACCAAATATAATTAAAAATATAATTGATTTAATTGTTCCTTCAGCTAATCCAATCGTTCCAACTTCTATTGAACCAACTGTTCCTAGTAATAACATAAAACTTATAAAACATATCATTTGTATTTCCTTCTTTCTTTGTATCTTTTAAGATACAACTAATTTAAAAAAATTTTTACTACTTCTGCATCTGTTAAATTGTATCTTTCTTTTATCACTTGTATTTCTGTTTGTGTAAATTCAGCACCATTTGTATTATTCTTTTTTGCTGATAGTCTTTGTGGTGATAAATTCAAAGCATTTGCTAAATTTTCATTGTTATCACCATATAGTGCCATTTTTGAATTTAACAAGTTTAGATTGATTTTCATGCTTCCATACCCCCTTCAATGAATTTATTGTTGTTATACTGCTTCATAATTTTAATTTCAACTTTATCATCAGGATGTTTCATCTTTTGAACCAAAATATATTTTTGATGATTTTGTTGTAATTTTGAAATGTAATTTTGAAATTCTTCTTCATTATCAAATTGAATAATCTGATAAATAGCTGCTGAAACTACTTTTTTCATTTCTTTCACCTTCTTTCGATTTCAACTTGTATCTTGTAAGATACAAACATTATATACATATAATTTTTCCTTGTCAATACTTTTTGAAAAAAAATTTTAAAATTTTTAAAAAAAACTTTCAAAATATGAATAAATATGCTAAAATTAAGATACAAATAATTTATAAAATGTTAATTTAAGATACAACATTTTTAGAAAGGAATAAATTATGAATAAAGAAATTAGTGAAAAAATAAAAGCCTATCGTGTTGAACATGATTTGTCACAAGCTGAATTTGGCAAATTATGTTATGTTCAAAGGGCAGCGGTTAGTAAATGGGAAAAAGGTCAAGTTACTAATATGACACCAAAATCATTATTTGCTGTTTCAGATTTAATTGGTGTTGACCCAAGAGAATTTTATTTTGATACCTGGGAAAAGAAATACAATAATAACAATAAACTTGTAACAGAATCCAATGTTCTTGATTCTGTTAAATCAATATATGGTAAAGAAGCTAGTGACCTTTTAATAGATTATATTCAATTAAATGAAACAGGTAAAAAAAAACTGATTGATAATGCAGCTGATTTAATATCAATGTCAAAATATACTATCCAAGATAAAATGAATGAAAAAAGGGCATTATAATATACTATGATTTTAGAAAAAAGAAGAAATAAAAGTTCAAAGTAGTTCAATGTTAAGGTTCAAAGTAAAAGCCACTTGTCTGTAAGTGGTTCAAGGTAGTTCAAAGTAAATTTAATTTATTAACAAAATTGTAAAAATTAAAACATTAAATTTTAATGTTTTTTATAAAAATAAATAATATAAGAAAAACCTTGAACCCTTGAACCATAAATTTTAAAATATAGTATTTTCAATATTTTAAATCGGTTCAAGATAAAGTTCAAGGTTGTTAAGAAAGGAATAAAATATGTTTGGTAAAAAGAAAAATATAATTAAAGTGTGTCATTATGAAGGATTACATGATTTTGCACAAGATTATCCATGTGAAATTGAAATAACTGAAGATAATTTGATTATAAGAAGAATCAAACCAGCAACTGAAGTTACACTTCCTAAATCTAAAATAATAAAATTTGAAGCAATGGAAGAACCAAGATTTATGTTGAAATATCATAATGATGCTGCACGAACAGATAAAGGATTTAAAAAATATTATTTGATTATTACATATGTTTCAGAAAATATTGAAAAATACCTTGCTTTTTGGGGTACATCTTTTGAATATGGAAAATTTATTGATTTGGAACATACAGAAATAAATACTTCATTAAATTATACCTTATAGAAAGGAAATGATAAATATGAAATATCCAATAAAATATGCTACTAATCCACCAAGTAAACTATTTGAAATAAATGAATCAGAAGAAAAATTTTTTAACACTTTATATTCAAAATTATCTAAAGAAATAAATAATCACATTCAGTTAATAAGAATGGGAAATGGCACAATAACAGTTGATTATTGTGGTTATTTTATAGGAAAAATAAAATTACAAGGAAAAAACCATAACATGTTAATATTAACATCTTTATCTGATTCATATATAGCATCTGATAATTTTATTGAACACATAAATGAATGGGTAAATTATATTAACAAATATATAATAGAAAAATAATGAAAGGAAAATGTAAATGAAAAATCCAAATGGTTATGGAACAGTTGTTAAACTGTCAGGTAACAGAAGAAAACCATTTGCTGTAAGAAAAACCATTGGTTTCAATGAAAAAGGTCATCCAATATATCTTTCAATTGGTTATGCAGAAACAAGAGAAGAAGGCATGGAAATGTTGGCAATGTATAATCATGAACCTTGGAACATAGACAGGGATAAAGTTACATTAAAAATGTTGTATGATAAATGGAAAGAAGTCAAAGCACCTACACTTAATGAAGGAACAAGAAGGTCACTTCAATCAGCATATAAGCATTGTGAAAAATTTTATGATACTATTTACAGAAAATTAAGGTCATTTGATATGCAAGATTGTATTGATAACTGTGGTCGCCAATATTCTACACAATGGGCAATTAAAAATCTTTTTGGTCATCTTGATAGATTTGCATTTGAAATTGATATAATAGACAAAATGTATTCACAAATAACTACTGCACCACCTGTTCCTGATACCAAAAAAGAACCATTTACAGATGATGAAATCAAAATTGTATATGAAAATAAAAATGATGAATGGGTAGAAACTTTAATTTTATATTTATTTACTGGTTTCAGACTTAATGAATTACTTTCAATGGAACTTACAAAAATTGATTTGGATGAAGATTTTTTCAATGGTGGTTCAAAAAGTAAATCAGGAAAAGACAGATATGTTCCAATTCATCCATATATTAGATATATTGTTGAAAAGCGAATGAAAACTAATCGTAAATATTTAATTGAATGGGAAGGAAAAAAACTTTCTAAAAGTCAATATTATATTTTTTGGAATGAAATGATGGAAAAACTTGAAATGAAACATACACCACATGAATGTAGACATACTTTCAGAACCAAATTGGATTCTGCTGGTGCAAATAAAAAATGTATTGATTTGATGATGGGTCATAAGTCAAAAGATGTTGGTGAACGAACATATACACATAAAACTTTTGAAGAATTAAAACAAGCAATTGAACTTATAAAATTTGATTTTTGGGTCTGAACTAATAACAAATTAGTAACAAAAAATCGCTACACCGCCAATATTATGGCAATGTAGCGATTTATGTTTATATTATATCATCTTTATTTATATTATTTTGCATAAATACCTCCTACTTATTTAATACTTAAATATATTTTTTGTAATCTAAACATTATCGTTTAATTCTAAATTTTTCTTTTCTTCTTCTATTGCATCAATCAATTCCTGCTCTGTTGGCAAATGTAATTTGTAACTAGAAGAAAAAATATTTTTGTTATCTTCTGCTAAAGTGTATTTTACTACTGTTTTATTTTTTAATGTAGATAGTAATATTCCAACAGTTGGATTTTCATCAGTACTTTTTATTTCTCTATCGTAATAGTTGACATACATTTGCATTTGACCAATATCTTGATGTGTTACTTTTCCAATTTTTAGGTCAATTATAACAAAACATTTTAAAAGTCTGTTATAAAAAACTAAATCGGGGTAAAAGTGGTCTTCTTCTAATGTTATCCTAACTTGTGAACCAACAAACATAAATCCCTTCCCTAATTCTAATAAAAATTCTTTTAAATGTTCCAATATGTTTTTTTCTAAATCTGATTCTAAATAATCTGTATTTTCCTTAATATCAAGAAATTCAAGTACAAATGGATCTTTCACTAAATCTTTACTCGCTTTTAATTCTTGCCCTTTTTCTGCTAATTCTAATATTTTATTTTTATCAGCTGATAAGACCAATCTTTCATACAACAATGAGCCAATTTGTCTTTGCAATTCACGAACACTCCATCTTGAATTTATAGTTTCTTTGATATAGAAGTTTCTTTTCGATTCCTCATCTATTTTTAATAATTCAAGATAGTGTGACCAACTCAATTGCGACGACACTGTTGTCGCAATTGGAAAATAAATATAAAATTTTCTCATTCTTTCTAAATTCCTTTTAGAAAAGCCTTTTCCAAATTCATTTGTTAATTTTTGTGATAGTTTTTCAAGTACAGTTTCACCATATGAAGCTCTCTCATCACCTTTTTGTATTTCCATAATTGCTTTTCCAATGTTCCAATATAAATTAAGCATTTCAGTATTAACAGTAGAATATACTCTATTTCTACTATTAATTACTAATTCTTTAATATTGTCAAATATATTGTTTATTTCATTATCAGTATTTATTAAATTATTATGCAAAGTAATACCTCACTTTCTAATTATGTAGACAACATTTGCACAATTTCAAAACTATAAGTAGTATAACACGAAAAGTAAAAATTTTCCATAAATTTGTCTAAAATATTAAATTTTCTATTGATAAAATATAAAACTTATTTTAAATAAAACTAAATAAATTGAATTATATAAGAGAGTTTGAAAAAGAATATGCCATTTTTCACATACCTGTTTCGAAATCGCTCCAAAATTAAAAACTAGAAATATAAAACCAATATTTCTAGTTTTTTATAAATTCTTCAATTTAATACTTAGAATTTGCAGTATTGCATTTTATGTAAATTTTTGATATAATATTAGCATAACATTTCAATATAATCACATGTCAATTGACAGGAGGTATAAAAAATGAGTGGAAGAATTATTAGTATAGCAGATATTGGTGATTTCTATGTTAATGTAAAATATAAAAGAACAAATCGGCATAAAACCAAAATTTTTACTGTGACTGCAAATCCTGTTAAATGGCCGTTTTTTGTTGACGTTGGTACATTTCATATAATGGATGGAAACCAAATAAAATATATATCTAAGCCAAATGTACTTGATTTTCTATCAGTAAAAATCCAGAAGGCATACAATTTGAATGATCTTCTTGAATTATTTGTAAACTAATAATTATTAAATTCTATGGCAATATCAATTTAGCTTCAAGTAAAAAATACAATTGAAGAGAATTTGATTTGTACAAAAGGAATAAGGTAAATAATCTTATTCCTTTTATATATATTTGTCAAATAAAAGCATGTGATAACTGCATAAAATTTATATTTTCGCCGATATATTTACATAACCATTGAATTTGTTAAATAAATTTGATATAATGTAAGCAATTAGCAACTTGCTATTTTAATATATATTTCTTACTTTAAATGAAAGGAGGTCTATCATTTTTTGTAACTCGTAAACCTAGCAAATTCTTCTATTATGTAAGGAGGAAGTATAATGAGTTTTGTGTTGATGTTAGCATTTTTTATTGGTATTCTTGCAACAGTTTATGCTTTTTATAACTACTTCTTGGTTTCAGCTGTTGAAGAAGGAACAGAAGAAATGCGGTCGATTGCAAAAGATATTCGTACTGGTGCCAATGCTTTTTTAATAAAAGAATATAAGGTATTGGTAATAGTAGTACTCTTTGTTGCAGTCATTGAAGCAGTAATGTTTTTTGTAGAAAGTGCTATTGCTCTCATAGTAGGTGCAATTTCCAGCTCTTTAACTGGTTTGCTCGGTATGCAGGCATCTACACATGCTAATGTGCGTGTTACTAATACTGCACTGACAACAAAAAGTACTGGTAAATCGCAAAAGCTTGGTCTAAGAGGCGGTAGTGTAATGGGTTTGAGTGTAGCTGCTTTTTCTTTAATTGGTCTTGTTATTTTGTATCTATGTTTCGGCTCTGATTTTTTATACAACATTGATACAACAACAAACTGGTTAGGAATTTCGTTTACACCAATAGCTATTATTTTCTCGTCTTATGGCCTAGGTTGTTCAATGGTAGCAATGTTCTTCCGTGTAGGTGGTGGTATTTTTACAAAAGCTGCTGACATGGGCGCAGACTTAGTTGGTAAAACAGAATTACTTATTGACGAGGATGACCCCAGAAATCCAGCAGTTATCGCAGACTGTGTAGGAGACAATGTTGGCGATACTGCTGGATTAGGCTCAGATTTGTTGGAAAGTAATGTAGGTTCCATTGTAAGTGCTGCTATTACACCTGTTTTTCTTTTCATTAGTTTTCAAGCTAATGGATTGAATCTCACTAAAGAACTAATGCAAAAATTGATAGAATATCCTATCGGTTTTTCTGCTATTGGTTTATTCTCTTGCATTATCGGGCTTGCCTTTGCATTTTCCAAAAAGGATAGCGATGACCCTGAAAAAGAATTGGATTTGGCAACTTGGGTTTCTGCTGGCTGTACTGGTATTTTTAATCTTCTTTTCACTATATATTCTTTTGCTGGTCAAGATTTTGGAGATTTGCCATTTAGATTTGGGTTTATCTCTCCTTGGTTAGCATCATTAGTAGGAATTACTAGTGGAATTATTATCGGTATGGTTACAGCATATTATACAAGTGACAAATACAAACCAACTCAAAGTATTGCCCAAGCATCTAAAATGGGAGTTGCCTTAAATATAACTCAAGGACTCTCTGTTAGTATGAAATCCAATTTAGCCACTTGCCTAGTAATTGGTATTGGCGTATATCTTTCTTCGTCAATCGCAGGAACCTACGGAATTGCTATGGCTGCTGTAGGAATGCTGTCTTTTGTTGCAATGACAGTTTCTGTAGATACCTATGGACCGATTTGCGACAATGCTGGTGGTATTGCTGAAATGGCAAAATTGCCTGAAGATGTAAGAAAAATAACGGATAAGTTGGATTCTGTTGGAAACACAAAGGCTGCAATAGGAAAAGGTTTTGCAATAGGCTCCGCAGCATATGCCACTATATCTCTGCTGAATTCATATATGCGTAGTTTTATATCAGTAGATATAGTAGATGTGGCTTTAAATGTTCTTAATCCTAGGATTTTGTTTGGAGTTATTGCCGGTTCTGCAATTATATGGTTCTTCTCCGGAATGTTAATTAAATCAGTAACTATTTCTGCTGAAAAGATGGTTGAGGAAGTTCGAAA
>CANQIC010000041.1 GCA_947623865.1 uncultured Clostridia bacterium
AAGAAGAAATAGAAATTTTCCTATTTCTTCTTAAAAGTCCTTTTTTATTTATTGAACATTTTTGGGGTTCACTTCAATTACCCCTTTTTATTTATTATTTTTCATATATTCAATCATGGTATTAATTAATCCTTTTTGTTTCAAATCTAAATTTTGAAAGTCATTATATAATTTATTATCCAATATTTCATTTTTCTTATCTAATAAATCTATAAATATATAATCTAATGTAATTTCTAAAATATTACATATATTTAATAGACTTTCTAAGCTTCCAACACTTCTTCCATTCTCAATACCTCTATAAGTATCAATTGATTTTTCTATTTTTTCAGCAACATATTCTTGTGTATAACCTTTATCTTTTCTTGCCTGTTGTATTCTATTACCAATTGACTTTAATATATCATTATTTTTTATAACAGCCAATTTAACCCCCACTTTCACAACTGTTTATTTTACTCTTAGAAAAAGTATATCATTTACATATTTCTACAAAAAGTGACTAAAATTAATATAAAAAAACTATTGTTTTTCTAGTATTTATGTATTAAAATTAATTGTGGTGTTAATATAGTTCATAGTATGTACTATATTAATAGATTTATTCGTGTAGTTTTGGAGATGTATTAAATGAATGATTTTGAAATTGACACTAGAAGATTAAACTTATTAAAAAGAAGTAATAAATTATTAGAAAAAACTAGAACTAATTACAAAAAATATGAAAATGAAAGAAAACTTCTTTTAAAACTAACTAAATGCGAATCTATAGATTATGATGAATGGGAAAAATTTTTAAAATCTATAGAAAAGTTAGTTGATACTAATAGTAAATAATTTAATATACCGATGGTGAAAAGTTAGAAGTGAATAGTACAAATTTGGCTTCATTAATTTTAAAGGAGGTATAGTATGAAAGAAAGAATTGCAAGTAGAAAAATTGATGAACTTCGGAAGAATAGTTCTTCCAATAGATTTTAGACATAAACTTGGGATTAAAGAGAAAGATTCTGTTAATGTTTATATAAAAGGCTCATACATAGTTATTGAAAAAGCTGAATAAAATTTAAGTAGTTAAGTGACTAATAAAATGTTGTTTGTGTGAGGGGAATTCTAGGGACTGTCCCTAAAAATCACCAATTTTGGTGATTTTTGGGACTGTCCTGAATTCTCCCGCATGAAACAAACAACAATTTATTTTAATCTATTAAATATTTCAAGATGAGTTTGTTCATCTAAGATAATTCTTTCTAATAAATCTTTAATGCTCTTATTTTGAGTATATTTAATTGCCTCCTTATATCCTAATATTGCTTTTTTCTCTGATTCAATATTAAACATAAGCATATCATATACATTATTAAAGTGATATTTTATATTTTCTGCATTCCATGCACATTGATTTTTGTTTATAAAATATGGCCTTTTACCCAACTTTTTAATCAATTCTCCTATTAATTCTAAATGATGCATCTCTTCAATTGCAATACTAAGTAAAATCCTGCTAAAACTTTCAAATCTCTTTAATTCTATGTGTTCATAAATATATTGTGTTGTTGCTGATAATTCTCCTGAACTTCCTGCAAAATTATCATATAATAGATTAGCATATCTTTGGTTTTGCCTTATATTCATAAGCTTAGGATATGGAATATTTTTTTTGGAACCGAAGTATCTCTTCAACTTCTTCATATGTCATATATAAAAACCTCCATTCGAACAATTTAATCGCTCTTAATTTATTTTATAAAAACCTCTACCAATATAAATTGTGAAAATAAAAAGGTTTTTATTTGCTGATTTGAGTTTTTGAATATAGTGAGAATATCTCAAAAGCATTAGCGATTACAGTATTTAGTATTAAAAATATATTCTTCATACTAAATGTTCTTGAAATATATTATGAAAAAAATAAGATTTAGGGGACTGTCCCCTAAATCTTATTTTTTCTTTTTTTATCTATTTCTTGTTTTATCCTATGAGCTAATACCTTTGCTCTCTTAATTGCAAATCTATCTTCATTTGCTGGTTCTTGTGCATTTACTCCAAAATTCCCTGAATCAAATTCTTCATATCCATCATTAATTATATTATTTTATACTATTATTAAGTTGAAGTAAATATTAGTTCAATTAGATATTTTTTTATTTTTACAATCACAATTTTGTCTTTTATATGGGCATCTTGAACATGCATCTTTATCTTTTTTTATAAAGTTAAAATATGCTATCAACCCTAGTGTGCTTAATACTATTATTAGAATAATAAAATCTATAAAATTCATAATATCTCTTCCTTTTTGTTTTTATTTAGTCTGGTGAAAAAGGGGCCTGGCCCCTTTTTCACCACAAGTTATTTATAAATGTTCCTATATTAAATACTAGGCTTGCTAATATCCATGCAAGTGTTGTTTGAAATATTATCGCTTTAAACATTTTTTTAGTACTTCCTAGTTCTCTTCTCATTGCTCCTATTGCTCCAAAACATGGTGCACTAAATAGATTAAATACCATAAATGCATATGCACTAACTGGAGTAAAAAAGCTAAATGCAGATGATTTAAATATCATTGAACCTTCTTCTATTTCTTGACTTAATCCTGATATTATACTCATTGATGATATTACTTGCTCTTTTGCAACTAATCCTTGTATAGCAGATACTGCCGCTTCCCAACTAAATGTTCCAAGAATAGGATAGAATATCCAAGCAATTTTATTTCCTATTGCTGCTAATATGCTATTTTCTATTGCTACACCATACTCTAATTTCCAAGAAAATGATAGTAAGAACCATATAATAACAGAACAAAATAGTATAATGGTTCCTGCTCTTTTTATAAATTCTTTTACTTTATCTGTTACATCTCTTACCACATATTTTATACTTGGTAATTTGTATTCAGGAAGTTCTGATATAAAGGCTGTCCCACTATTTTTAATAAATAATTTTTTTATAACAATTGCTGATACTAGTATTATTACTATTGCAAAAAAGTAAAGTGAAGCAGATACAATCCCTGATTTATCTGAAAAAAAATATCCTGAGAACATTGCTATTATTGGTAATTTTGCACTACAAGGAATAAAAGGTGTAAGCATTATAGATAAATCTCTTTCTTTATTATCTTTTATTATCCTTGTTGACATTATTGCAGGAACTGAGCATCCGAAGTCCAACTATAAATGGAACTAAAGTTTCCCCACTTAATCCAAATTTTTTAAATAATTTATCTAACAAAAATGTAACTCTAGACATATACCCAGTTGTTTCTAATATTGATATACAAAAAAATAAAATAATCAATTGGGGAATAAAGCCAAGCACTGCTCCTGTGCCGGCTATTATTCCGTCTACAACTAAACTTACAGACCAATTTGAAGCTCCTAAATTTATTAAAATATCTTTAAACATTTCTCCAAAATCATCTACAACTCCTGTCACCCAATCTACTGTAAAACTTCCAACTACACCTACTGATAAATAATATACTAAAAACATTATAATTATGAATATTGGAAAAGCAAAAATCTTATTTAAAAATATTTTATCTAATTTATCTGATATAGTTTCTTTTATAAATTTTATTGTTGTAACTCTATTTTTTATACCAACTATATAATCATATCTAGCATTTGCTATTATTTCCTCTATATCCATTTTGTATATTTCTTCTAATCTTTGTCTACTGTTTTTTACTTGTCCTGTTTGATAATTTTGATACATTTTATCATTTTCTAAAATTTTTATAGCTATAAATCTATTTATTCCAAATTGATTTTCTATTTTCAAAATCTCATTTTCTATATCTGATTTAAATATTTCTTTGCTTACAACTTGTTTTCCCTTATTTTTCTTTATTATATTTTTTAAATTATCTATACCTGTTCCTTTTAAAGCAGATATTATTACAACATCTGTTCCTATTTCTTTTGATAATTTTTCAGCATCTATATGTATTCCTTTTACTTCTAGTCTATCTGCCATATTAAGCGCAATTATAACTTTTATATTTAATTCCATTAATTGAGTAGTAAGATAAAGGCTCCTTTCTATTGATGTGCTATCGACAATATTGATTATCATATCAGGCTTTTCTTCTAATACAAATTTTCTAGATACTTCTTCTTCAATAGTATATGGACTTAAAGAATAAATTCCTGGTAAATCAATCAAATCATCTTCTAAATCCTTTATCTTACCTATTTTTCTTTCTATGGTTACACCCGGCCAATTCCCTATTTTTTGATTAGTACCTGTAAGTAAATTAAAAAGTGTAGTTTTTCCACAATTTTGATTTCCTACTAATGCTATTTTCATGTATATCTCTCCTTTGAGAAAAAATGGGACTGTCCCCCCTTTTTTTTCTTTTAAATAATCTCTACATCTATATTTTTCATTTCTTCTTTTCTAATACAAAGCTCATAACCTCTAAGTTCAATATCTAATGGATCTCCCATTGGTGCAACTTTTTTTATTAAAATTTCTGTTCCTTTTGTTATACCCATATCTAATAAATGTCTTCTCACTTCTGGTTTGTCCAAATGCAAGCCTATAACTTTTGCCCTTTGTCCTATTTTTAAATTATTTAAAGAAGTTTTATCTCCTTTTTTTAATAACCTATTCTTTTTCATCATTTTCTCCTTATATATTCCATAATTTATTATATTAACATTTTTGGACAAGTATGAATAAATTTAACAATAACTTTCTTATTATATAAAAAATAGGATTTTAGGTACAATCCACAAAATCCTACTATAATAGTCCACTTTCATTAAGTTTTTTATTATCTGCAATTGCTACTAATATATCTTTTTCTTTTATTGTATATTCCTGTGAAGGTGATATTTCTAGGTCTTTGTTTGAATTTTTTACGCATAATATATTTATGCCATATGTTTCTCTCAAATTTAGTTTGTTTAATGTTTTTCCGATCCACTTGTCTAGTGCGTTTATTTCCACTATGCTATAGTCATCTGAAAAATTTATTGCATCTATTATGCTTTCATTCATTATAGTCTTTGCAAGTTTTATTCCCATTTCCTCTTCTGGTGAAATAATTTTATCTATTCCCATTTTTTCTAATATCTTTTTATGCATTTCACTAGTAGATTTTACAATTATATTTGGTATACCTTTTTCTTGAAATAAAAGTGCTGCCATAATACTTTCTTCTATATTATCTATAGTAATAATTGCTATATCAAAACTATTTAATGATAATGAAACCATTTTATCTATATCGTGAGTATCTATTTGAAGTGCATGTGTTGCATATTCATCAGCTTCCTCTACTTTATCCATATTCTCATCTATAGCTAATACCTCACAATTGTATTTTGATAATTGTTTTACTATGCTTAAACCAAATGTTTTTAATCCTAACACTAAAATATGTTTTTTTGCCATAATTTATTTCTCCTTTATCCTACTAATATATTACCTTTAGGGTATGATGCTATGTTTTCACCTTTTTCTTTATGATTTTTAAATAAAGCTATTGATATTGTTATTGGTCCTAATCTACCTATAATCATTAATAATGAAATTATAATTTTTCCTATAGTAGATAATCCACCTGTAACACCTAGTGAAAGTCCAACAGTTCCAAATGCTGATATAACTTCAAAAAATATATCCATAAATGTAAATGTTCTATATGATGCTATTTCTGAAGTATACATTTCCTCTTGCATTGATATTTCTGAAATTAACAATCCGGAATATAGCTATTATAATAATAAAAATACTAATTGCAAGTATAACTATTGCTCTTTTTACTAAGTCAAAAGGTACACTTTTTTTAAATAAATTTATCTCATTTTTACCTGATATAAAGTTTATTACACATAACACTAATATTGCAAGTGTTGTTGTTTTTATACCGCCTGATGTACTAGCTGGAGATCCTCCTACAAACATGTAACAAATGGAAATAAATTTACCAGCAGTTGTAAGTTCACTTTGATTAATTGTGCTAAATCCTGCTGTTCTTAAAGTTGTAGATTGAAATGCAGATTTTAGTAATTTTGTGCCTTCGTTATCATTTCCCATTACAGTAATATTATTATGTTCCAATATGTATATAAATAAGGTTCCTGTTACTAAAAGTATAATTGTCATTGTAAGAACTAATTTAGTATGAAGGCTAAAATCTTTCCATATTCTTCTTATTTTTAGTTTTTCTTTTATTTGCCTCTTAATTGATTTGAATATATCACTCCATACTGTAAATCCTAATCCTCCTATTACAATCAACATCATAATTGTTACATTTACTAAAATATCTGAACTATATCTTGCTAGATTATCAGAACCTATTATATCAAATCCTGCATTGCAAAAAGCTGATATTGAATGAAATATAGAATAAAATATTCCTGTTTTCATTCCATATTCAGGAATAAATCTAATTGATAAAATTAATGAGCCTATTAATTCAAATATAAATGTATATTTACAAATACTTTTAATTAAATTAACCATTCCACTAAATGTATCTTGATTTAATGATTCTTTTATTATTATTCTATCTGATAGATTAATTTTTCTACCAATAAACATAAATATTAGTGAAATAAATGTCATGAATCCGAATTCCACCTATTTGTATTAAACACATAATAACTATTTGTCCAAAGGTAGAAAACTGCTCTACTGGTATCTTTGTAACTAATCCTGTAACACATACTGCTGATGTAGAGGTAAAAAATGCATCTATAAATTTTATATCTTTTCCTTCTCTATTAGATATTGGGAATTTTAAAATTATTGCTCCTATTAATATTAATATTATAATTCCAATTAATAATATTTTTGTTGTAGATGTTTTTGTTTTAACCTTCTCTTTCATATCTTTCCTTCTTTTTATATTTGCTAAAATATTATTATAGCACATTTATATAAAAATTCAACTCATATTTCTCTCTAATTTCAATAATTGTGTTGTTGTGTCAATGATGTGAAACAAAAATATATAAAAATTTAATCTTTATAATTAAATTGCATAATTAATCATTC
>CANQIC010000042.1 GCA_947623865.1 uncultured Clostridia bacterium
AAAACTTTTCACACTATCTCTTGAAATCCCTAAATATCAATATTTATAAAATTATGGGTGTGCGTTTCGTAGCCGAATGCTCTATCCAGTTAAGCTACAGCTGCATATTTATATACTTGTATATTATAGCTTGATTTTAAGTATTATTCAAGTAATTTTTATAAAAATGTAAAAATGATAAAAGGGGGATATATCCCCCTTTTATTTCAAATCAACTATATCTAGATTTTCAGTTGTAGGTTCTGTTATTATTTTTCCATTATAATCATATCTAGAACCATGACAAGGACAATCCCAAGTTTTTTCTAAGTTATTCCATGAAAGTTCACAACCTAAATGCTTACAATATGGAATTACAGCAAACATTTTGCCGTTTTTATCTTTGTATATTCCAAGTTTTTTCCCTTTATAATCAACTACTCCACCACTATCATTTTTAAGTTCTGTATAAGATTTAATTGGAGAAGATAATTTATCAATAGCAAGAGAATAAACAGATTGCTTAAGCATATTACCAAATTCTTTACTATTTTTTATTGGTTCTAATCTTGTAGCAGTATAAATATTTTCATAAGGATTTTCATTTCCTAAAATTTTATCTGAAATTATTTTAGCAGCAACATGTGAAGTAGTCATTCCCCACTTTTTATACCCTGTTGCAACATACATATTAGGAAGGAAATTAGAAAATTCGCCTATATATGGAATTTTATCTAAAGAAACACAGTCCTCCGTCATCCATCTATATTTAATATTTGCATTTGGATAAATTGATTTTATATAATTTTCTAAATTAGTATAGCTATCATCAATATTTACATCAGTTGCACCTGTCTTATGCGATGCACCACCTACAATTAATAATTTTTTTTCATTATCGTAAGTTGCGTTTCTAAAAGAGGTACTAGGAGTATCACATGAAATGTACATTCCATCAAAAACATCTTCCTCTATTTCAACTCCAATAGCATAAGAAGATTCTTGATACATTTTAATAAAGTACATTCCAGGAAAGTTCTTAATAGGATAGTGAGATGACATGATTAAGTATTTTGTAGTTATCTTATGGTCATTTACATATACTTCATATTTATCTTTTATATGTTTTATATCTACAACTTTTGAATTCTCAAATATATTTACGTTTCTTTTTTCTAAAATTGGTAGTAATGAAAGGAGATATTTTCTAGGATGAAATTGTGCTTGATTTGGAAACTTTATAGCTGCTTCTATAGGAAAAGGAAGTGGGCATTCTGTGACATATTCAGCATTTAAACCTAGTGAGGTAACACTAGACACTTCGTCCACAATTCTTTGAGTACTTAATTTATCACATGTGTATACATAGGCATCTTGTTTAGTAAAATCACAATCGATATTTTCTTTTTTTACTATATTTTCAATAATTTTTATTGCTTCTTCATTTGAATCTAAATATCCTTTTGCAATATCAAAACCAAATGAGTTTAATAAATAATCATATAAAAGACCATGTTGACTAGTTATTTTTGCAGTAGTATTTGCAGTTACTCCCATCGCCATTTTATCAGCTTCAACAATTGAAATGTTTAAAGAAGACTTAGAAAGCATATATGCTGTAAGTATTCCAGTAATTCCACCACCAACAATTAAAACATCTGTATCAATATCCTTGGATAAATTAGGATAATTAGTTTGAGGTGTACTTTCCACCCAATAAGAAGAATTCATAAAAACCTCTATTCGAGCAATTTGCTCTAAAAAATTCAAGAATAAATAATTAGTAGTAGTATTTACCAAAAATAAAAAAATATGAATTAAATAAATTGTTGTTTGTATGAATTGCAAATAAATAATATTAATGTTATACTCTTAATAGAAATTATAGATAAAAAGGATGAAAATAAATGGAAAAAGATAACAGATTAAATAAATTTTTAGAAACAAATAAAAAATCACACTTTTTGCAATCACCAGAATGGGCAAAAGTCAAATCTGATTGGAAACATGAAATGATTGTTATAGAAGAAAACGATGAAATTAAAGGTACAATGAGTATACTTTTGCGAAAAGTCCCTATTTTTAATAGGTATATCATGTATGCACCTAGAGGATTTGTATGTGATGAGCATGATAGGGATACATTAAAGAAATTGACAGAAAAAGCAAAAGAAGTTGCTAAAAAATATAAAGCATTCATATTTAGACTAGATCCAGACATATCAAATGATGATGAAGAATTCAAAAAGATTGCAGAAGAAGTTGGATATAAAATAAAGAAAAATATAAAGAATATTGACCAAGTTATTCAACCTAAATATGTATTTAGATTAGACTTATCAAACAAAACAGAAGATGAGTTACTTGCTTCATTTAATCAAAAAACTAGATATAATATAAGACTAGCAAAGAGAAAGGGTGTAGAAATAAGAACTGGAACTAAAGATGATTTGAAAATTTTTTATACTATTATGAAAGAAACAGGTTCAAGAGATAATTTCTTCATAAGACCATTATCATATTTTGAACACCTTTATGACTGTATGCAGCCAAATCATGTAAAATTAATAATTGCAGAGCATGAAGGAAATCCAATTGCTGCAGTTATGCCTATTTTATATGGAAATAAGGTATGGTATTTATATGGTGGAAGTTCAAATAAATATAGAAATCTAATGCCGAATTATTTATTACAATTCGAAATGATGAAATGGGGCTTAGAAAACAACTGCGATATTTACGATTTTAGAGGAGTGTCAGGATTTAAAAATGAAAATGATCCACAGTATCGGAGTATATAGATTTAAAAAAGGGTTTAATCCTCAATTTGTAGAATTTGTAAATGAATTATATATAGTATTCAATCCATTAATGAATTGGGTATTTAACATTAGTGAAAAATGTTATAAATTACTGAATGGTATAAAAAATAAATTGATAAAGAAAAATTAATTTATAGAATAAAAACAGCCTATTTAATTAGGTTGTTTTTTATTCTATAGTAAAGGAATGTGTAAAACAAAAAATTGACTTAATAATTTCAGAAGCAGGTATTCTAAAAGATTTACCTGAATACGTAAATGGAACAAACACAAGAATTGCACCAATTGTTTCATCTCTTAGATGTTGTGAATTAATAGTTAGGCATTGGACAAAAAAATATAATTATGTTCCAGATATGATAGTTATTGAGGGTCCAGAAGCAGGAGGGTATTTGGACTTTAAAAGAGAACATATCCTAAAAATTTTATAAATAAAATAATAATAAAAGAATAATTATGAAAATTAATATATAGAAATTAGAATAAATGTTAAAAAAGTATTGACCAAAACTTGTTAATTAGTATATAATAATAACGAGTAAATATATAATAATAAGTAGAAGGGGTGATTTTATGATTAACAATTTAATAAACATTAACAAAAAATCATTTTTAGCACTTATACTAATTTCAATTTTAATGCTATCTGTAATGTCACCAGTGATTTTAGCTGCAGATATTGATGAACACGTTTATACAGAGACAGAGCAAAAATACGAACAAGAAAATCAAATAAACGGAGAAGTAATTGATTTTTCTGATGGTAAAGAAGTACACGCAGCAACATTTAGCGGAAATGGTAGTATTCCAGGAAGTTACTCTATGATAAAAGAGGGAAATAACTATACAATTACATTAGAAAATGTAACTGCTAAGAAAATTATTCTTCCACCAGATGCTGCCGATGGTGCAAATGGTAAAAATGCTTTATCTAAAGATGATAAAGGAAAAATAGCAGAACGTAAAACACATATCACTATTAAACTTATCGGAACAAATGACATTACTGGATATGGTTTAACTGGATACTATGTAAAAGGTGTTACTATAAAAGGTAATGGTTCTTTAAATGTTAAAACACATTTAGAAGAAAAGAGTGGTAACTATTATATTGTACCAGGTATTTTTGTTGAAACAGATGAAATAGATGATAAAGTAGAGACTACAAATACAGGACTTGTTTTTGATGGTGTAAAAGTTACAGTTACAAACCCTTATTATTGGGGAGTTATTTGTAATGGTGATATTGAATTAAAAAACGGAGCTAAATTAAATGTAAACTCTTATAATGGAATTAAAAAGAGAGCAGAAGCTGGAGGCATTAGTACTGATAAATTATTTGTAGGAGAAGATTGTAGTCTAACAGCTTATGGTAAAGTTTTAATCTTCAAGAAAGAACAACAAGTAGAACAAGAAAAAGCAAGAGAAAAAGCAAAATATAAAAATGACCATGAAAATCCAACAATAACAGGAAAAACATCTGATGGAAAAGAAATTGTAGCAGACCAAATCTACTGTGAACAACCAACAATAACAGTAAAAGACGACCAAAAAATAGCTAAAATAAAAGTAAATGAAGAAACTATAACTCAATTTAAAGAGGGTAGCAATGATAAAGAAAAATCATTTGTTGTTCCATCATATTTAGACCGTGTAAAAACTGTAGTAGCAACAGATATGAATGATAATGAAACAACATTTACATTTAAATCAAATAGTGGACACATTACAGTAAAAGGGAAAGAATTTGAATACCAAGCACCTACTTGTACAGATGCAGGATATCGCAAGGTAGAGTATAAATGCTTAGTGTGTGGTGTATTTGTTACAACTGATACGGAGGTGATACCAGCATTAGGACACAGTTATGGAGATTGGACATATTATAATGAAACTCAAGAAAAACGTAATTGCACTAGATGTTCGCACTTTGAAACAAAAGATTCAACAGAAAAAATAGCAAATACAAAAGTTTATTTATCTGCATCAAACTATGTATATGATGGAACCAAAAAGGAGCCAACTGTTATAGTAAAAGATGATAATGAAACTTTAGTTAATGGTGAAGATTATACTGTAAAATATAGTAATAATGTTAAAGCTGGTACAGCAACAGTAGCCATTACAGGGGAAAATCACTATACAGGTACAATAACAACAAACTTCAAAATTGAGAAGAAAGACAATTCAATAACAGCTTCAAATATAACAGCAAATTATTCTAAAAAAGCACAAAACATTAAAATAGGAGCTAAACAAACAGGTGATGCAAAACTAACATATAGTAGTAATAATAAATCAATTACTGTAAACAGTTCAGGAGTAGTAACTGTTAAAGCTGGATATGTAGGAAAAGCAACAATCACAATTACAGCAAGTGATACAGCAAACTATAATAAAGCAACAAAAAATATCACAGTTACAATCAATAAGGTTAATAATAAAATTACAGCATCAAACTTTACAAAAAAATATTCTAAAAAAGCACAAAGTTTTTCAATTGGTGCAAAACAAGTAGGAAATGCAAAATTAACATATAGCAGTAATAACAAAAATGTAAAAGTAAATAGTGCCGGAAAAGTAACAATTGCAAAAGGATTTATTGGAAAAGCAACAATTACAATTACAGCAAATGCAACACAAGGATACAACAAAGCAACAAAGAAAATTACTGTTGTAGTAAATCCACCAACAGTCAAAATTTCTAAATTAAGCAATATTGCAAGCAGAAAAATGACTATAAAATGGAACAAAAATACAGCAGTAACAGGATATCAAATTCAATATTCTACAGATAAGAATTTCAAAAAAGGTGTAAAAACAACAACTGTAAAAAAGAACAATACAGTATCAAAATTAATTGTTAATCTAGTAAAAAATAAAACATATTATGTACGTATTCGTTCTTACAAAACCGTATCTAAAGTAAATTATTACTCAAGCTGGAGTGTAAAAAATATCAAAATAAAAAAATAAACAATAAAAATACCATGGATTATAATATCCATGGTATTTTTGTGTACATTTATATAAAAAAATCCTATACAGATTGTATAGGATTTTTTTGGTGATCCGGAGACGACTCGAACGTCCGACCCACGGCTTAGAAGGCCGTTGCTCTATCCAGCTGAGCTACCGGACCATAATAATTAGAACGAGTAATATAATAACATATTTTTTTTAGATAGTCAAGTAAAATAATTAACAAAACTTTCAAAATATGAAAGAAATGTGATAATGTCTTAAGTAAAGAAATGAGAAAATGTCCCAACTAAAAAATATTTGTTCTCT
>CANQIC010000043.1 GCA_947623865.1 uncultured Clostridia bacterium
ATTATAATAAAAATGCTAAAAAATTTTTTAGCATTTTTATTATCTGTATAAAATCCTTTTATTTTAGGAATTTTTATTCTTTTTCTTGAATATATACTATCCATTTATTATACCATTATTTCTTTCTTTACAAACTTAGGTATATATAATTGCTGTCCTGGATATATTTTGTTGGGATCTTCTATTCCATTTACTCTGACTATATCATCAGTGGTACTTCTAAATTTCTTAGCAATTTTCCAAATAGTATCTCCCGGTTTCACAAAGTATATTACCATACTATATATATTATTTTCTCTTGTTTCATTTAATGAAATTTCGTTTATTATATTTAATTTTTCATTTTTACTGATACTAATATTAAATTCTAGTTCAATATTTGAATCTATATTACCACTATTTACAATAAAATCATCTCTTCTTACATCTATATCTGTATCTACTGTACAGTTTTCATCTATTCCTTCAGATGATACCTCAAAATTAAATGGTAATTCTACATTTTTTGAATTAACTCCACTATTCATTTCATATAGTAATTCTATAGCCATTTCTCCCTCATAAATAATTTTACCATTTTTTACAGTTGTATTTAATATATTAGGATTTACCTTTACATTATACAATCTATTATCATCCATTTCTGGAATATTGATTTGTTCTTTTATATCACAGTTTTCTTTTATATTTTGTTTTCCTGCCATTGTCATTATTTCTTTTTGATTAAAATTTAAATCTGATGATATACTATATAAATCTTCAATTAAATTAATGTTTTTTGTTTCATACGCAAAACATGAAATCTCTATTTCTGCTTCTATATATATTGAATGCGTGTCTCCACTATTAGGTTTTATTATCAAATTTTTAATTTGATAATCTACATCACATATACTATCATCACTGATATTTTCTATATCTACAAATCCCATAACAGGAATTTTTGTATTTACATTTTTTATTCTATTATCTTCTGTCAAGTATAGAATTGAAACATCTGCATCTGCTTTTGCTAAAACCTTGTTATAGCTTAACTTTATATCCTTATTCACAATTCTTATATTCGCTTTCATTATCTCTGCTAATTCATCTGCTGTATCTACACTTATTGTATCTTTTGCATATACTTTTGTATTTCCATCTCCAATCAAAGAATTGACCATTTTATCATTATTTAAAACCTGAACATCATCTAAATTACTTACATTAGATATTATTTCTATATTATCATTTGAATAAACTTTTGAAGTTATACTCAAAGTTGATTTAACATTTATTTTTCTTCCATTTAAAACCCTACATTCAATATTTTTTATATTTACATTTTCTTTTGCTGTCATTCCTGGCATGCATCCATCTATATCTATTATTTGAGTAAAATCTAAAACTGTATTTAGGCTTCTTACTGTACTATTTTCATCATCTGCTAAGTATATAATATATGTATTAATACTTCCATCGATTCTAACCTTTCCATCCATTATTTCTTTTTTATATACACATGGTATTCCGTCTGCACTGATTATATTTAATACATCTGGTTTAATATCATTTACTATAACATCTCCTTCTACTTCAGTTTCTTTTATATTTTGACCAACTACTTGATTTATGCATACTTTTTCTTTTTCTGTTTCTAGTAGCATATAAAATCCCTCCTTCAAAGTTTAATAATATATATTATATTAAGATGGACAAAAAAAATTCCTAATTACTTAGGAATTTTTAAACTTATATATTTTTTTACTTTTGTACTGGTGGAATTAATGGACAATATCCTTCGCCATCAAACACTGAAACTTCTAAATCTCTTGTAAGTATATCTGTATATCTATAGCTAACATTAGTGTCATGTTCTTCATATTTTACTACAAATATATTTGGATATGTTTCTTTTATAACTGCTTGTTCTTCAAAAGGTTTGTTTCTTCCAAGTGACCCTTTAACAATTATCTTTTGTCCTATTTTTTCTCCTATCTCATTTTTTATATTAGAGATATCATTTTTGTAGATCATAAATCTCACTCACCTTTATATTTTAGATGATGTGATTATATCATCTGATATGAAAATTGTCAAAAAACTACTTAAATTGTTTGTTTTTTGTATTCCTTGCAGTTCTAAGGATTTATTCGTTTTTAGTGCTTAATATTACAATTGTGTTACATTATTGTTACATAATTGTTACTAGCCTATAATTTTGCTTTTTCCTCTTGCTCCAATACCACTAACACCTCTTGCTCCTTCTTTTATTTCCCTTGAAATCTCAAGGCTACTAACAAATCGATATTCTTCAGTAAGTGCTATTTTTTCTGCAACAATTAATGGATCAACAAAATCTATTAGTATCCTTGCTGGTGATGAAGCAAAATCTGCACCTGCTGATATTATTCCTTCATAAAAACTCTGACATGCTCCTGCAAATATAACTAACTTATCAGAATTTATTCCCCACCTTCTTGCCTCTTTTACAGTATTTATAAAATGCCTAGAATTTCTGTAATTATATATATTATTATAATTACTGCCATTCTTTAACATTGCATCATGTCCAGTTACTATTAAAATATCTGGATTATATTTATTAAGCAATGGCACAACCACTTTTGCTTGTCTATTTTCTGCTATATTTTTAACTATCGCATTTAATCCAAGTTTATTATAATACCTAGCAGACTTTTCACTATATTTTCTATCCCCATCTAAATGTAAAATCTTACCTGTATATATTCTTTGCCTTTTTAAATTATCTTTTACCTTGTCTTTGTTTTTTTTTATTCTATTTTCCAAATCTTTATCTGATAATTTTATACTGTTTATAACATCTTGTTTATTAATTATTTCTAAATCATCTATAGGACTATCTGCCATAATACGTATATTTAAACCTTTAAGTATTGCAAATTCATTATTTAATCTGGTTTTTAATATATTATCAACAATAAAAAAAACATCTTTTCCATAAGATTTTCTACCTACAATATCTCCTTTTTTTATTTTCATCTTTATCACTCCACAATAATGTTGGTAGTATATTTTATGTCGAAGATTGTTATTTTGTGTCAATAAATGTATAGATTTCTAATATAAAAATTTATATGAGAATATACTAAAACTATATAATAAATAGAAACTGTGTCCAAAATCTCTATCTCCATTAATCATATAAAAAAAGCCCCTCTTATGAGGGGGAAAATTGTAAATATTATTTACTGAATTTTCTTTTGATCCGTTGGATACTCCAAATAACAAGTATTCCAATAACCCAAATCAATGCAATCCAAATAAGTGATGGAAGGTATCCATACCAGTTTCCTTGTCTGGCTTCACTGAGTGGATTAAACCAAAATGTGTATAAGAAATTTCTTTCAGTGACATTAGGTATCGTAACTTGAAGGAATCCTCCTAACAAAACCATTGTAAAGGGGCATCCCCAAAGCACTACCAGTTCTACACATATAATGGTCCAGATTTTTTTCATTTACTCCACCTCCTAGAATTTTCTCGGAGGCTTTACCCTCCGAGATTTTTTTATTATCCCATTGGGTATAAGCTAATGCTTATTTATATTATACTACATTTTACATAAAATTGCAAATTTAGCTTTTTTAAATAAATGGTAGACTAGTCAATCATTTATAAAAATTTTTTTCTATGCTTGATTTGCTTTTTTAATCTATAAAAATATTTGTTTCCTTTTCAAATAAACTTCTCATTTGGGACTCTAACTTGCTTTATGTTTTTCACTATATTTCATTTTTGTAGCCATTCCTCCTCTTATGTGTCTTTCTGCTTTGTTTTCGTCTAAAACTTTTCTTACTTCTAATGCTAAAGTTCTATTTATATGAATTAATCTTTCGCTTACATCTTTATGTACTGTAGATTTTGAAATACCAAATTTTTTTGCTGCTCCACGTACTGTATCTTTAGAATCTATTATATACTGTGCAAGTTTTACTGCACGTTCTTCTATTGATATGCTTTTCATAAAAGAAAGACCCCCTCTAGCAATACACTGTTTTGTACATTGTATTCATTGGGAGCTTATCTTAGAACGAAACTTTTATTATGAAGATATAATAATACTCTGCTAATCTTATTCTGCTCCATTCTATTAATTCTGCATTTTTCTACATTATACTCTTTAGCAATTTCATCTTGCCAAATTCCTTTTCTTTCTTCTTTTGCTTTATTTTCACTTTCTTGTAAAAGGCTTGTATATTTGTAATCAGCATATAAATATGCTACTTTTGCTAAACCTTCTTTTACTAGTAAATCTTGAAGTAACTCTCCATCTACCCATATCCATGCTAAATATCTACCATATTTATCTGTTTTATCTGAATTATTATCAAATTCTAGTTCTATATTTTTAGCATTTTTTAGTTTTTCTTTTGTAAATCTACTAGCTTCTACTCCATAAGCTTGAACCTCCTTTGTAGGATGTACACTCTCAGGTGTATCTATTGCTAAAAATCTTACCTTTATTGTTTCTCCATCCATATCAAATTTTGAAGTATCACCATCTATACCTTCATTATACTTTACTTCTACTTTTTCAGTTTTTTTATTATTTTTTGAAAGATCTTTCAATGTTGTTAAGTTAAAGTCTTTATCATAATTCTTGACTTTTCCATTTTTTTCCATTATAATACTGTATATTTCTTTCTATAACTATTTATAAGGATGTGATTCTTTGAAAATTGATTTTCTAAATAATCTTATTCAAAAACCAATTAATTCAAGTAATTCTATTATTGGAAATTTTATAGATGAATTAAAAGATAATTTAAACAAAAGAAAGTCTTTTGAATGTGCAAAAAATTTACCTTGGCAATCTACTCTCAATTTTGCAAAATTTGATGGAAATTTTGCACTATGCTTTGATAATAATACTAAAACATCATACTACATTCCAAAAGAATATATTATAGGAACTCTTCCAGAACCAGGTGAAATATTAAAAATTAATTCTCCTGGTAAATTCTATGTAGATTATACTGGAATTCCAGTAAAAGAAAATTTAATAGAAGATATATTAAATAAATGTAAAATGGCAAAATGAAAAGGAACATTTATTAATAATAACAAACGTTCCTTTTCTAATTAACCTCTTCCATCTAATCCTCCTTATTTAAAATTTAATACCTCTTGTATCTTAGAAGAGTATTTATTTAATCAACTAGATTGCTACATCTAGCACATCCTAGTTATGATTATATTATAGCATATTTTACATAATATGTCAAACATGCTACGCTGAGTTTCAAAATGAAGTCCGACACTTTTAAAAAAATTAAATATTTGTAAGTTATATCTGAATTTTAATACTCTC
>CANQIC010000044.1 GCA_947623865.1 uncultured Clostridia bacterium
TTTTGTCTTTTTACTAATATGTAATCTCCATCTAAAATTCCTGCTTCAATCATACTTTCTCCACGTACTGTAAGCATAAAACTTTCACTGTTGCCAACAAAATCTATTGGAATAGGAAATGTATCTGTAACATTTTCTACTGCAAGTATTGGTGCACCTGCTGTAATTTTACCTATTACTGGTACATCTACTAGTTCTTTTCCATTGTATAGTGGCTTAGGAGTAGATGTTTCGTTATCTGCAAGTCCTCCTTTTAGTAATTTTAAAGTTCTTCCTTTTTGGTCTTCTTTTTTAATATATCCTTTTTTAGATAATTTTGATAAATATCCATGTACTGTTGCTGTTGAGCTTAATCCTACTGCTTTACCAATCTCTCTTACTGATGGTGGATATCCTTTGTCTTTTATTTGCTTTTCTATAAATTTAAGTATTGCTCTTTCTCTTTTGTTCAAATCTGTCATATCATCATTTTTCAATATAATCACTCCCGAAAATTCATTTGTATATATATTATCATACAAACAAACGAATGTCAAACAAAAGTTTTGTTTTTTTAATCAAACCATTCCATTTCCCAATCTAAAAATTTTACAGTATCTCCTTCTTTTACTCCCATTTCCTTTAGTTTGTCTTCTACACCTAAAAATCTAATACTCTTTTGAAAATAGTATAATGATTCATTATCTTCTAAATTTGCTCTACTCATTATTTTCTCAATTGCAGGTCCTTCTACTATATACATACCATCTTCTTTTCTTATATTAAATCCTTCCTCTTCTTCTTTAAGTGTATATACCTTTTTCTCTTCTATTTCCTCTAATTCTTCTTTTGGAAGGGTTTTTAAGATTTTAGATACATATGCAAATAGTTCTTTTAATCCTTCTCCAGTTACAGCAGATATTTTAAATATTTCTATATTATTTTTTTTTGCTAGATTTTCTAAATCATTGTATAAAATTTCATCTTGCATACTATCTATTTTATTTGCTACTATTATTTGTTTTCTTGTACTTAATTTTTCACTATATTTTTTAAGCTCTTTATTTATAATTTTAAAATCTTCTACTGGATTTCTTCCTTCTGATCCTGATACATCTATAACATGAAGCAGAAGCCTTGTTCTTTCTATATGTCTTAAAAATCTTAATCCTAATCCTATTCCTTCACTTGCTCCTTCAATTATACCTGGTATATCTGCAATTACAAAACTGTCTCCAAATTCTGTTTTTACAACTCCTAAATTTGGCTCTAATGTTGTAAAATGATAATCTGCAATTTTAGGTCTTGCGGATGTAACTATCGAAAGAATAGTAGATTTACCAACACTTGGAAATCCTATTAATCCTACATCTGCCAAAAGTTTTAATTCAAGTATTACTTCTTTTTCTATCCCTTTTTCTCCATCTTGTGAAAATCTTGGGGCTTGTCTTGTAGATGTAGCAAAATGTGAATTTCCTTTTCCTCCTCTTCCTCCGGGGAAGAATAAGCTCGACTTGTCCTTCTTTTGATAAATCTGCAATTAATTTTCCGAGTTTCGCTATCTCTTACAACTGTACCTCTAGGAACTTTTATATATAAATCTTCACCAGATTTTCCGGTAACATCTATTACCACTACCATTTTGTCCATTTTCAGCTTTATATTTTTTATTATATCTAAAGTTAATTAATGTATTAGAATCTGGATCTACAACAAAATATATGTTTCCACCTTTTCCACCGTCTCCTCCGTCTGGTCCACCTGCTGCTACATATTTTTCTCTTCGAAAGCTAACTGCTCCGTTTCCACCATTTCCAGATTTAATTATAATTTTTGTATAATCTATAAACATTCTTTTCTCCTTTTATAGTAATCTTCATACTTTCTGCGTAACATCAATTGCTCCATACTATGTAATAATCTCCTAAAATATATTTTTTACATTATATATTATTTTAATTCTCATTTCAATACAAATAAATTATACAGATTGTTGTTTGTGTGAGGAAAATCCTAGGGACTGTCCCTAAAAATCACCAATTTTGGGGATTTTTGGGACTGTCCTGAATTTTCCGAACATGAAACAAATTACAATTTATTTTATTAATTTAATAATTGTAAATTATTTACATTTTGTCTTTTAGTATGGTATAATTAATTTGCCTTTCTCCAAAAGGTAGAAAGAAGGTTGTTTCACTAATGAAAAACTACCATAAGTTGGTAGCTTTAGTATTGATCCTTTTAATATTAAAAGAGTTTGATACATAAGGCAAAAGGCAGTAGCTGCAACTACTGCCTTTTTTTAGTTCACTAATGAAATTTTCCTTTTAAGTTGTTTCTAATTAATATTATAACTTGCATTTGTATAATTGTCAATATTTTCTATAAAATTCCAATTTTTCGTTTTACATCTTCTAATGTTCCAGATGCTAATTTTCTTGCATTTTCTGCACCTTTTGTATATACTTTTTCTAGGTATTTTTTGTTATTTAATATCTCTTTGTATTTTTCTTGAATTGGTTTTAATTTATCAATAACAGAATTTGCAACTACCGTCTTAAAATCTCCATATCCTTTTTGCTCAAATTCACTTTCTATTTCATCCATTGATTTACCTGTAACTGATGAATATATTTGCATTAAGTTACTTACACCTGGTTTATTTTTAGGATCAAATTTAATTTTATTTTCTGAATCTGTTACTGCTTTTTTAAACTTTCTAAGAATTATCTCTGGTTCATCTTCTAAGAATACTACATCATTTAAATTAGTGGCGCTTTTACTCATTTTGCTTTCAGGATCTTGAAGTCCCATAATCCTTGCACTTTCCTTTCTAACATATGCATCTGGTATGACAAATGTTTTACCATAAAGCTTATTAAATCTTTCTGCAATATCTCTCGCTATCTCTAAATGCTGTCTTTGGTCTTCTCCAACAGGAACTAAATCTGCTTGATATAATAGTATATCTGCAGCCATTAACACTGGATATGTAAATAATCCTGCATTTATATTATCTGCATGTTTTGCTGATTTATCTTTAAACTGAGTCATCCTTGATAATTCGCCCATATATGTATAACAATCTAATATCCATCCCAATTCTGCATGCTCTTTTACTTGTGATTGTATAAATATTGTATTTTTATCTGGATCAAGACCTGCTGCAATATATATTGCTAATATTTTTAATGTATTATTTTTTAATTCTTCTGGGTTATTTCTAACAGTAAGTGTGTGCAAATTTGCTATCATATAATAGCAATCATATTTTTCTTGCATTTTTACCCAGTTGTCTATTGCTCCTAAATAATTTCCAAGTGTTAATTTTCCGGTAGCTTGTATTCCACTTAATATTATTTTTTTACTCATAGCCTTTTTCTCCTTTCAAAATTTGTAAAACAAATTTTGTACTTTTCATTATTCACATTTCACTTTTAACTTCTACATATTATATATTATTTTAATAATTATTACAACATAAATGTTTTATTATATAAATTGTAATTTATTTAATTAAGTGTTCTCTAGAAAAGGTTTATTTATTTGTTTCCAACGCGAATTCCGTTACTGAACCTGTAAGTTGCTAAAGCAACAACAGTTTCATGTAACGAAAGCTGGATCGCGTAACTGAGAAACAAATAAATATAACCTTTTCTAAAAATCAATTGATATTTTACAAACAACAATTTATCTTTTCTTTTATTATTAAATAATTAATAGATATAACAAAGGCAGTAGTTTCATCTACTGCCTTTATTAATAAAAATAACTTTATTCACTTTCTACTGGATAAACACTTACTTGTTTTTTGTCTCTACCTTTTCTTTCAAACTTAACTGTTCCATCTACTATTGCATATAAAGTGTCATCACTACCTTTATTTACATTAATCCCTGGATGCATTTTTGTTCCTCTTTGTCTTACTAATATATTTCCTGCTAAAACGAACTCACCGTCAGCTCTTTTTACACCTAAACGTTTTGACTCACTATCTCTTCCGTTCTTAACACTACCTTGCCCTTTTTTATGTGCCATTTATAATTCACTCCCTTCTAAGCTTCTTATTATCTATAATCTTTTTAACTTAACTTCTATTATGCGTTAGCTTTTTCTTCTTTTTTTGTTGTTGCTTTTTTTGCTGTAGTTGTAGTTTTTGTCGTAGTTGCTTTTTTAGTCCCTGTTGTAGTAGTCTTTTTTGTAGTAGTTGTTGCTTTTTTTGTAGATGTCTTTTTAGCTGCTGGTTTCTTTTCTGTTGATTTATTTTCTGCTGTTTCTTCTTTTGCAGCTGTATTCTTTGTTGTTGCTGTTTTTATTGATGTTATCTCAACCTTTGTATATGGTTGTCTATGACCTTGTTTCTTTCTTTCATTCTTTTTAGCTTTCATCTTAAAAACGATAATTTTTTTACCTTTTCCATGAGCTACTACTTTACCTTCTACTTTAACACCTTTTACATAAGGGTTACCAACTTGCACTTTTCCATTATTAGATACTAATATTACTTTATCAAAAGTAACCTTTTTACCTTCTTCTGCATCTAATTTTTCGAAAAATACTACATCTTTTTCTTCTACTTTATATTGCTTTCCACAAGCTTCAATTACTGCGTACATTTTTTATACGACCTCCATTTTCAATACTCGCTAAGATTAAATTTAGGTAGCTACTGTATTTTATAGCTTTTCATACCTAACTTATGCGGCTTACAGATGAATATTTTACCACAGTTTACATTGTTTGTCAAACACTTTTTAAGAAATATATCTATTTCCATATGAAAGAAATGTGATAATGTCTTAAGTAAAGAAATGAGAAAATGTCCCAACTAAAAAATATTTGTTCTCTTAAA
>CANQIC010000045.1 GCA_947623865.1 uncultured Clostridia bacterium
TTCTTTATCAATTGTTGCTGAGTATGCCATTACTTCTAATCTTCTTGCTTCATTGTCCCTTGCTACTGATTGTCCTGGTGTATATTTTGAAGTATTATACAATGATTCTTTATAATGTTCATCTTTTGTTGATTTGTAATCTTGTCCGTTATATTTTTTTACATTGTCTGTAACATCATATACTGTTCCATCTCCATAGATATACCTTATAATATAGTCTCCTGGGATATAATCTTTAAATTCATATTGTCCAATTCCTTCACTTCCTACTGTTGTTACATTATTTGTATATCCTTTTCCTACATATCCGTTTCTTTCTGTTGTTTTAACTTGGTCGCTTCCACTTCTTGTTTCTTGCCAAATATATTCATAGTATTTACCAGATATTTTCTTTATTTCGATAAGTTGTACTATTACATCATTTACTGGTTTCCCATCATTATTTTCTCCATTTTTATCTTCATCTTCAAATACTGTTCCTGTTATTGTTCTTGATTCTTCTTTTAATTTTATACTTAATCCTGGTGATTTCTCTGTATCATCTTCTTTGTAGTTTGTTATTATAGGTGTTCCGTTTTCGTTTATATTTATAACAGCATTTCCTGGTGCTGAATCTTTATCTATTAATCCTCCTTCTTCTGTTGAATATTTAGTAATCTCTGCTACATTTGAACAATCGTCTTTTATAATTACACCTTTCTCATCTTTATCTACTTTGAATTCTAATACAATGGATACTCTATAATCTGTATCGTCATTTATTTTAGCTTCTTTATTATCTTCTGTAGTGCTAAATGTTATTGTTTTAGCTGTATCATCTATTTTAGATGTGTATCCTGCTGCTTCTTTTATCTCAGGTTCTTTATAGATTTTATCATAATGATATACAAATTCATTTACTGTTGAACTTTGAGTCGTTTGTCCTTCTAACCATATTCTATAAGTAACATATACTTCTAATTCTTGATTTTTATTTACATTATTTACTACTGTATCTTCATCATTTGAATTTACTGGATTACTAATTCCATTTGGTTTATAATCAGTTATTCTATAGTTATAATCTGAGTTATATAAATATAGATTATAGTTAATTTCTTGATTATTTGTTGAGTTTCCTTCTGAGTTGTTTAATGCTCCATCTATTATTTGTCCATAGTTATATGTCGTTTCTTTTTCATTGATTCTCAATCTTGCACTTTCCACATCTGTTCCTATTTCTAAATCAAATTCTTTATTTACTAGTCCACAGTCGATATTGTCTGTCATTTTTGTATATACTCCACTCTCTGCACTCATTTGGAAATCTGCTGCATTATTATTTGCAGGATTTGTTCCATCCATATTTACTTGTAATTTAGATGTTTTTTCATTTTCGTCATAATTATAACCCAATTTAACACTAGCATTAGATGTATCTTTGCTTATAGTTTTAAATTTACCATTAAATATATCTCTATTAATTTCTGTTGCTTTCGAATCTGTTCCTTCAGAACCTAATGATTTTGTCTCTTGCCAATTTATTCCATCATAGCTAAATACTATTTTATATCCTTCAACTGTTTGTTCAATATCTTCAAATTTGTATTTTCCATCAGCATCAGTTTTAATAGTATTTAATATTTTTTTATCTTTTAAACTATATAGTCCTACTAATACGTCTTTAAGTCCTTTTTCTTCAGAATCTTTTTTACCATTTGGTCCTGCTATATCTTTTACTCCAATTTGTCCATCTTCCCATACAGCTCCACTTAATCTGATTAATGGTTTGTTTTTAACTTCTATAGAGACAAAATCTCCTGAAACTCCAACTGCAGATGTTGTAGTATTAGATGTTGTTACCGTAAAAACTGCTTTTCCATTTTTGGTTGTAGCATTTATTGTAATTGTAATTGGATCAATTGTTTTGTAATAACATCCATCCCCAGTAGGTACTTTTATCTCTTCAAGCTTTATTGTCATTGAGCTTTTTTCATCAGCAAATACTAAATTATATAGTGAAAACCATCCATTTCTTCCAGTTATTGTTTGGTTTGGTATTGTTACTTTTGTTTGTCCACTTGGAATACTAATTCCATCTGCTGATTTAATATTATCAATTGTTATATTAAATACTGAATCAGCAAGTATACCTCCTGTTAATGAATCTATCTTCATAATGTTTAATTGACTTGTTTTATAATTGTTTTTAACTGTTACTACACCAACATTATTACTATTAACATTAGTAGCTATATTTTTACTACTATTTGTTACATTTGTTATACTGTTAACTGCACCTGTTTCTGTATTGTATTTTACTTCTAAAACTATACTACCTGAAAATCCTGAATAACCAATTGGTGCAGATGTCTCTTTTATTTTTATTCTAAATTTTCCATTATTTCTTCCTGGATATACTGTTATTTTGTCATTTGAACCATTAACAAATACACCTTCGCCATTACTTACTAATTCATTATCACCATTTCTTCCTTGAATTTTTGATACGTTGTTATCTTTTGTTATCTTTATTTTTGCACCAGCTACGGCAATACCATTAAAATCTTGTTTCTTAAATTTTATTTTAACAGGAGTATTTGCCTTGTCTTGAACAATACGGTAAGTCATTCTACCTTGTCCAGTACCTGCACCTATTGAGTAGAAAACAAAAATTCCACTGTACTTGTATTTATTAACATCTTCCCCATATTCATCAAAATTTAATTTGGTATCATAACCAGATCCTTTACTAGTCCAAAATTCAATTTTGTTGTCTTTACCAAGCACTGCATTGATTTTATCTTTCCATGTTGGAGTTGCACTAATATACTCCGCAAAATGTTGAGCAGTATCATAGTCTGTCTGTGAATTGTATCCTACTGCTAAAAATTTTTGATAGTTAAAGTTTTTTAACTTAGATATGTCAAAAGATTTATTCATTACTTTGCCTGAAGATTTTAACTTGTAAAAAGTTACTTTATCTGGTGTTATATAAAGAATTTGATTTATAACATTACCACTAGTCGAATCTATAGTAGAATTTGCAGATTCACTACATACCACGTTACAAGCAGAAACTTCACCGCCACAATCGAGAAGACACCCTGCTCTATTGAATGATGATGTACTTCCAGAAGTGAAACCAAAATTAGTTCCTATTTTAAGGCTATGACCGTTTTTTGTCATTTTAGTACCGATATTCAGGTAATTTTCCTCCATCCATATCTATATTATATAAAAATTGATATAATTCAGCACAATCTTCACTAGTATTCCACTCATGCTTACCAGAAATACTTTCAAATTTATAAGCATTAACTTTAGTTGCAAGGGAGGAAATAAATCCTGGTAGTATTACCATAATTGCGAATATCATTAATATAATTAATATGTATTTTTTAAATTTTGCTCTTTTTATATTTTCTATATCCATTTCTCTTTCTCCCTCCCTTTATATTCTTACTTTCAGTACTTTTTTATTTATTATA
>CANQIC010000046.1 GCA_947623865.1 uncultured Clostridia bacterium
GCTTACAAATATTTTACAAGATTTATTAAATCATGTCTATTTTTATTCAGTGTCGGGCTTCAGAAAAAATTCGCCTACATATTAATTACTAATTTATCAAATTTAGATTTTATATATTTCTCTAATTTACTCATAAATTCATCTGGAAGTATTTCTTTTTTTGCAACCATTTCTAATCCTTTCTCCCAACTTGCAGTTAATTTTGGATTCAGCATATCTGGCATTGAATTTTTTACCACATCATATATTGCTTCTCCTTTTATTGTAGGAGTAATTATTTGTGTTTTATTATTTATTGCTATGTAATTAATTTTCTCTAATTTTTTTATGATTTCAGCCCTTGTTGCACTAGTTCCTATTCCTGCACCCTTTATTTGCTCTCTTAATTCTTCATCTTCTATAAGTTTTCCTGCATTCTCCATTGCCAAAATCATTGAACCTGAATTATACCTCGTAGGTGGAGTTGTTTCTGCTTCTTTTGTATTGATTTTAACAATATTTATTTCTTGTCCTTTTTTCAATTCTTTTAAGAAATCATTAGGTGCTTTTTCTCCATTTTCTTTTCTTGGTTTTAAAATTTCTAAATATCCTTGTTTTATACATATCTTCTCACTTGCTGTAAATATTTCATCATTAACATTAATAGTAAGTGATACTTTATTAAATTCTGCTGGTGGATAAAATATACTTAAAAATCTTTTTACGATTATTTTATATATATCTTTTTGTAATCCTGAAAGTTTTTGATAATTTTCATAACCTTGTCCTGTTGGAACTATTGCATAGTGATCTGTAATTTTACTATCATTTACATATTTTGTTTTTATTAAATTTGTAGAATATTTTTCTTCTACCATTTTTGATATGTAACTTTGTATCTCTTCATCTTTAAATCCCTTTGCAATACCATTTAAGTTTTTAGATATTTCTTTTGCAACTGCAGTTGATAACACCCTCGCATCTGTTCTTGGATATGTTACTAATTTTTTTTCATATAACTCTTGAATTACCGCAAGTGTTTCATCTGGCTTTATTTTAAATCTTTTTGAACATTCATTTTGAATCTCTGCTAAGTTAAATAAAAGTGGTGCGTTTTCTTTTTGCTTTGTTTTTTTTATTTCTGATATAATTGCTTTTTGATTTTTTAGATAATCTATAAACTCATTTGCATCTTCTTCTTTTTTTAATCCTGTTTCATTATATAATTTTTTAGAATTATAAAGTTTAGATTTCTCTGATAATTTCCATTCCGCTTCTATATTATTATCTTCTTCACCAAATATACTTACTATTTTATAATACTTAGTTTTAACAAAATTTTTGATCTCTCTTTCTCTTGCTACAACCATACCTAAAACACACGTCATTACTCTACCTATTGCAATTGAAGTCCTTTCTTCATTTATTTGCTTTGCAACTCTTCTTCCATGTGTTATAGATAAAAGCCTTGAAAAATTAATTCCAATCAAGTAATCTTCTTTTGCTCTTAAATATGCTGAATCTGAAAGGCTGTTATATTCTGATAAATCTTTTGCTTCTCTAATACCTCTTAATATTTCTTCTTCTGTTTGAGAATCTATCCATACTCTCTTTTTTATTTTACCTGTTACTCCAATCATTTGATCAACTAATCTATATATATACTCTCCCTCACGACCAGAGTCAGTACTTACATATATTTCATCTATGTCTTTCCTTTGCAAAAGCGTTTGTATTATTTTAAATTGATTTTCAACTGCTGGTATTATTTCATATTTCCAATCTTCTGGTATAAATGGAAGTGTATCTAGTCTCCATTGTTTTAATTTTTCATCATATTTTTCTGGGTACGACATAGTAATTAGATGCCCAACACACCAAGTTATAACCCAATTTTCACTTTCCAAATATCCATTTCTTCTATTTGCATTTATTTTTAAAGCTTTTGCAAATTCCATCGCTACTGATGGTTTTTCTGTAATTAATATCTTTTTCATTTTTCATCCTTATAAATTGTTGTTTGTTTCATGTTCGGAAAATTCAGGACAGTCCCAAAAATCCCCAAAATTGGTGATTTTTAGGGACAGTCTCTAGGATTTTCCTCTCACAAACAAATTACAATTTATTTTTCTTTTTTTATATCTAATTTTATATGAACTTCTCTTAGTTGTTTTTCTGTTACATTCCCTGGTGCTCCCATTAGTAAATCTTGTGCTTTACTATTCATTGGAAATGCTATTACTTCACGTATATTTGGTTCGTCTGTTAAAAGCATTATCATTCTATCTACACCTGGTGCTATTCCTGCATGTGGTGGAGCTCCATATTGAAAAGCATTGAACAATGCAGGAAATTTATTTTCTATTGTTTCTTTAGTATATCCTGCTATATCAAATGCTTTTATCATAATTTCTGGGTCGTGATTTCTTACAGCTCCTGATGATAATTCTATTCCATTACATACTAAATCGTATTGATATGCTAATATTTCTAGTGGTTCTTTTTCTTCTAATGCTTTAAGTCCTCCTTGTGGCATTGAGAAAGGATTGTGGCTAAATGCTACTTTTCCTTCATCATCTAATTCAAACATTGGAAAATCAACTATCCAGCAGAATTTAAATGTATCTTTTTCTAATAAATCTAATCTAGTTGCAAGTTCTGTTCTTATTTGTCCTGCTATATTTTCTACAACACCCTTTTTATCTGATATAAAGAATAAAGAATCTCC
>CANQIC010000047.1 GCA_947623865.1 uncultured Clostridia bacterium
TTGCTGCACCTACAATTTCATCTGCAGCAACAGCAGGAGGTATATTATTTGAACCAATTAAAGACTTATGCTTAGCAATAGCTGATGGTATAGTATGGATGATGCAAAAAATTATATTTGGAATGGACCAATCTCTGATAAAAATTGCAGATCCGGCAGATGGACTTGGCAAAGTGCTAGGAATTGTTGCAGGTGTAATTACTGGCGCAATAGCCATTACTGTTGGAATAGTAACTGGAGCATTTACAGGTGGTGCTACACTTCCTGCTGTATTAGTCGGAATAAAAATAGTTGGAGGTGCTATTGCTAGTGGAGTTATTTGGGGAGGAGGCATAGGCCTTGCTACAGGCTATATTGCAGAAAAGGCAATTGGACCAGAATTATATTTGCCAATGTATGTTATTAGCCCGGGTGAAATTTTTTCTAATAAAATAGCATTATTAGATGTAAACTTTTTTAATCCAGGTAAATATGAAAATGTAGAAAATGCAGTTGGACAAACAGGAAAAGACCAAGTTTCTACTGCAGCTACACTAGCACCTACTATTTCAAAATGGTATTATGCACTAAGAAATTTTGCAATTATAGCTTTGCTATCTATATTACTTTATATTGGAATTAGAATAGTTATAAGTAGCGCTGCAGAAGATAGAGCAAAATACAAACAAAGACTTGTAGATTGGCTAGTTGCTATGTGCTTACTATTCTTTATGCACTACATTATGTCATTTGCTGTATCAATAACGCAAAGTATTACTGAAGCAGTAAGTAGTATGAATATACAATATTTTGAACTAATTGCAACTGATGGAGGAAAGATAGCAAATTATAAGTATGCTGATTTTGATGATGGAGGAACAATTTTTAATGGTGCGATAGCAGATCAATTTAGAGAAAAGGGAATTATACAAAGCTTAGGTGCTGATGCAACTGATGAAGAAGGAAAAAGCTTAGGCTCAGAGGGACTTTTATGGCCAACTAATCTTATGGGAAAAGCAAGAATACAACTACAATTACAACCAGAAATGTCTGAAGATAATCAGTTAATTAGGTCATTTGGTTATACATTATGTTTTCTTGCATTAGTTATTTATACATTAATGTTTTTAATAATATACTTAAAAAGAGTAATGATGTTAGCATTTTTAACAATGATTGCACCATTAGTTGCAATGACATACCCATTAGATAAATTACATGATGGAAATGCACAAGCTTTAAATATGTGGTTTAAAGAATATATCTTTAATTTGCTAATTCAGCCATTCCACTTGGTTTTATATACTGTACTAATAGGTTCTGCAATAGACTTAGTAATGGAAAATTTGCTATTTGCAATAGTAGCATTAGGCTTTATATTACAAGGAGAAAAAATATTGCGTAAATTCTTTGGATTTGATAAAGCTTCAACAATAGCAGGTGGTTCAGCATTAGGTGGTGCTTTAGCAATGCAGGGAATTACCCAATTAGGTAAATTGCTTGGTAGAAATGGAAAAGGTGCAAAAGGAAGCAAAGGTGGAAATGTAGAAACAGATAATAGCAGACAAAGATTAAATAGAGGACATGATAAAGGAAAAGACACAGATGAATTAATGAATAGAATGTATGGCGATGGAAATAATGGAAGTGGCTCTGACACAAATGGACATGATGATGCTAGAGAAACTGGAGAAGATGAAAATTCTGCACCAACTGAAACAGGACAGCCAATACAAGATAGAACTGAAACAGAACAACCAGTACCAATAGGCAGTTTAGATAATATGCCAAATAATAATGAACCTTTAAGTGAAAGAGATAGACTAAGAAGAGAATATGATGCTTATGAGCAATTAAAAGATGAGGCAACAGATCCTGAAGATTTAAAATGGTTAGAAGAACAAAAACAAGAAATTAGGGAAAGTGATACAAGAGGAATTGGAACAGTAATAGGAGATAAAATAGGTGACCTATACGATGGTAGCAAATTACAAAGAGGAGTGCAAAAAACTACACAAGGTGTTACTAATTTTGGAAGAAAAATTGGAAGTGGTGTGTCAAAAGGAGCTACAGGAGTAAAAAACTTTACAGGAAATGTAGTTAGAAAAATACCAAAACCAATAAGAAATACTGTAAGACATGCATCTCAAGTACTAGGTAAAACTGCTAAAGGAGTTGGAACAGTAGGATATCAGGGACTTAAATATGTAGCGCCAAAAGCTGCAAGATTAGCTGTAAAAGGAACAGTAGCAGGTGCAGGTGCTATGATGGGAATGGCAGCAGGACTAGTATCAGATAATTTCGGCAATGTAGGAAAATGGGGAGCAGCAGGTGCAGGTACAGGCTGGCTAGCAGGTGGAGGAATAGCTGCTACTCCTAATGTAGTTAGATCAGCAGGTTCAAGAATAAGCAGTGCTATAGATAGTGGAATTTCTACATATAATGTGGCTGCTAATGGGGCAGATGCTGAAAAAGCAAGACAACAACAAATAGCTGATGCTCAATTTATGAAAGATAAGGAAATAATGAAAAAATATCAAAACAAATTAAAACTTGCCAATGCAAAAGAAGCAAGAAAAGCTATGGAAGAA